>NZ_JACSKX010000009.1:0-129793 GCF_018617835.1 Exiguobacterium sp. s101
TGGTCATGTCTGGTACTCTCCTCATATGGATAATTTGTATCAGTCTAATCGACCTCCACATTTATGTCCAACTCAGTGTAGACCATCCACATGCGTAAGAACCGCAAGTTGAGCAAGTCGATCTCCGAGGTCAGTTGGTCGGAGTTCTTTCGCATGCTCGAGTATAAGGCCGACTGGTACGGGAAGACCGTCGTGAAGGTCGGGAAGACCTTCGCCTCGAGCCAGCTCTGTTCGAGTTGCGGCCATCGACACAAAGACGTGAAGCATCTTGGTTTGCGTGAATGGACATGCCCGAATTGCGGGGTCCACCACGACCGCGATGTGAACGCAGGACTGAACCTCAGACAAGAAGCCGAACGCATGTTGGCTTCTTTAACCGTCGGGACGACGGGGCTAGCCTGATCAGGTTCCGACTGTCAGGTCGGATGACTCAGGAATCCTCCACCTCTAAGCGAAGCGTAGGTGGGGGTAGTTCAACTGAATTTCATAATGGAGGTCAAATTGGTGCAATAGAATTTCATGACGACATTTTCCCACTGAACTCAATCGAACTGAAACAATCCTGTAATGGTGTTTTAAAAGTCGGATTGATATAATTGTAGTCGCTTCAACAATGCCCTAGATGATTTTTTGGCAAGGCGATAAACGAGAAATGACTCCTTGACAGAGAGGGGTATTTCCTGTAAAAAAGACTCTAGGCGAAATATACAGTAACTAAAACAAATGATTCCAATTCGTCATAGATGCATAAAAATATTTTAAAAAGGGTAGGGAATACGTTATGATATCGATGCAAAAAGTCAGTAAAGTATATCCAAACGGCGTCGTTGCCATGGATGACCTCGATTTAGAAATTCGCGACGGCGAGTTCCTTTATGTAGTCGGTCCTTCCGGTGCCGGAAAGTCGACATTCATGAAGATGATTTATCGCGAGGAGAAACCGACGGAAGGTCAATTATTGATTGACGGACTCGATGTCGGTAAAATCAAGGATCGTCATGTACCAAAGTTGCGCCGTCAACTCGGTGTCATCTTTCAGGACTTTAAATTACTTCCGTCACTTACGGTGTATGAAAACGTTGCGTTCGCATTAGAAGTCGTTGGGGCTGACACGACGTCGATTCGGAAGCAAGTCATGGACGTGTTGAATCTTGTCGGATTGAAAAACAAGGCACGCAACTATCCAGATGAGCTTTCTGGTGGGGAGCAGCAACGGGTTTCGATTGCACGAGCGATTGTGAACAAACCGAAGCTGATTATCGCCGATGAGCCGACAGGGAACTTAGACCCGGAGACAGCATGGGGCATCATGGAAGTGTTTGAAGAAATTCACCGCCGTGGGGCAACGATCGTCATGGCGACACACAACCGTGACATCGTCGATAAGATTCGCCACCGTGTCATCGCGATTGAGAATGGAAGAGTCGTTCGCGATGAAGAGAAAGGAGCATATGGCTATGATGTTTAAGGCTGGATTGCGCCATTTGCGTGAAGGGTTCAAAGGAACGCTTCGAAATGGATGGATGTCGTTCGCGGCAATTAGTGCCGTGACGATCACCTTGTTACTTGTCGGTGTATTTGCACTCGTCATGTTCAATGTAAATGAAATCTCAGACAATGTAGAGAACGATGTCGAGATTCAAGTGTTCATCACCCGTACGGCGGATGAGAGCTCAGTCGAGAAACTCGGACAGAATATTGAACAGGTACCGGGTGTGTCGAAGGTTACGTTCAGTTCGAAAGAAGATGAATTGGCCAAGTTCCAAAACCAACTTGGGGACGATGCGGCTGCTTATGGCACGGTTGAAAAAGACAACCCGCTCCACGCCCGTTATATCGTCAAAGCCCAAGACCCAACAGAACTAGAGGAAGTTGCAAAATCGGTCGAATCATTCGATAACGTCGACGATGTGAAATACGGAAAAGACTACATTGATAAAATGTTCGCCTTCTTCAACGGGATTCGCATCGGTGGACTCGCGTTGATTGTCGGATTGACATTGATGGCGATGTTCTTGATCTCGAACACGATTAAGATGACAATTTTCTCACGTCGCCGCGAGATTGAGATCATGCGACTCGTCGGAGCGAAGAACAGCTTCATCCGCTGGCCATTTTTCATTGAAGGATTGGTTCTCGGAATGCTTGGGGCTCTTGTCCCGATTCTTGTCATTTATTTCGGATATGACGTCGCATATAGTGCTTTACAACCATCGCTTGATCAATTGAATAGTGATATATTTAAGTTGATTGATCCATCGACGCTCACAGTCCAAGTATCGCTTGTCTTACTTGCACTCGGTGCGTTCATCGGGATCTGGGGATCGACGACATCGCTCGGTCGCTTCTTGAAAATCTAACTTAAATAAGGAGGAGTTGGCGGATGAAACGTTCGCTTGCGCTAGGGTTGTGTGTATCATTACTTGCCATGCCTGTCATGGCGACAGAGAAAGACACGTTAAAAGCTCGACAAGATCGATTGTCCAATGAGTTGGAGGAATCGAAAAATGCGCAGGCTGAAACGGATGCCGAGCTTGAGGTCACAGAGGCAGAGCGTGATGCTGTAAAGACAGAAATTCACGTCGTCGATGATCGGTTGAATGATTTAAGCGAACAAATCGCGATTCAACAACACGAAGTCGACACGGCCCGTGGAGAGCTCGAGACGACCCGCCAACAACTTTCTGTTCAAGAAAAATACTTGGAAGACCAGAAGGAACTTTTAAACGAGCGCCTTCGTGTCTTGCAAGTACATGAAGATACGTCCTATCTACAAGTCATTTTTGAGTCCCGCTCTTTCGGCGATTTCGTGACACGGGTCATGACGGCCCGCACAATCGCTGAACAGGACCGGGAGCTCATACATAATTATATGAGTGAGATGGAACGCCTAGAGTCGCTTGAGTCGACGCAACGTACCCAACTCTCGTTCATCAAGCAAAAAGAGCGTGAGCTCGTCATCACGAAGCAAGACCTCGACCGTACAGCCGAGAAAAAGCGTGATCTGTTGGTCGAACTGAACGAACAAGTCGAGCAACTCGAACTTGAGAAGATGACACGCAGTGAAGAACAGGCCGTCATGGCCGAACAGAATCGAATCATCAGCGAACAGCTCGAAGCGATTGCGATTGCTGAGCGAGAAGCTGCTGAGGCGGCCGAACGTGCCAAACAGGAAGCTGAAAAACGTGCTGCCGAAGAACGAGCAAGAGCCGATGCGGAAGCGCGTGAGTCGGAATCGGAAGTGAAAGAGGCGCCTGAGGTGACGGTACCAGCTGAAACACCGACGAATGTTTCAACGTCGAACGGATTCGTCCGCCCTGTGTCAGGATATGTGTCGAGCCCGTTTGGTCCTCGAAACAATCCTTTGACAGGTGTCTCGGAGATTCATAAGGGAATCGACCTCGTCAATGCTTCAGGGACACCGATTGTTGCGAGTGCACCAGGTGTCGTCATCAAAGCGGCACCGGCGACCGGATATGGGAATGTCGTGTTTGTTTCACATGTCATGAATGGAGAGGTTTGGACGACCGTCTACGCTCATCTGAATGCAATCACGGTCGGTGCCGGACAACAGGTAGCGGCAGGACAGACAGTCGGGACGCTCGGTAACACAGGCTGGTCGACCGGACCGCATCTCCATTTTGAGTTACATCGAGGGAAATGGGCGCCGGGACAGCCGAATGCGATTGACCCAGCCCCGTATATTGGCTATTAATTCAAGCGGACGCGTCCCAAATATGTGGAACGCGTCCGCTTTTCCTTTCGTTTTTGCTATACTAATGAAAAGACTTACAAAGAGAAATGAGGGACCAACCCGTGAAAAATTCAACCGCAGGACTACTCGCTGGCACAACGTTCGTGGCTGGGGCCGGTGCAGGCCTTGCGACGATGGCATTTACAGACACTTCTCTTCCGATTCAAACGAATGCGGAAGGCTGGGATAAAGTCGATCAAGTACGTGATTTGATTGAGGCGCATTCGTTACAAGACATCTCAGAAGATGACTTATTGACAGGCGCGCTCGACGGTATGACCGCAGCACTGAACGATCCGTACTCTGACTTCTTAGACGCAGAAGAAACATCACAATTTACCGACTCGATTGAATCGAGTTTTGAAGGAATTGGCGCAACTTTGGAGAAGAAAGGAGAAGACATCTTAATTGTCGCTCCAATCAAAGGTGCTCCGGCCGAAGAAGCAGGACTTCGCCCGGGCGACATCATCACAGCGGTCGACGGTGAGTCGATTGAGGGGATGGATGTACAGGAAGCCGTCCAGCTGATTCGAGGAGAGAAAGGGACGACGGTCACGCTGACGATTCGCCGTGGCAGTCAGACGGCGGACTATGAAATAACACGTGACACGATTCCGATTGAGACCGTGTTCTCTGAAGTGAAAGAAATAGATGGTAAAAAGATTGGCTACCTTCAAGTTACTCAATTTTCAGAACCGACAGCCGATGAGTTTCTCGAGCAACTCGAGCAACTTGAAGCAGACGACATCGATAGCTTGATCATCGACGTTCGTGGAAATCCGGGGGGTCTCTTACCTGCCGTCATCGAGATGTCTGAAGGGTTCGTCCCGACATCGAAACCGGTCGTCCAAATCGAAAATGCGGACGGGGACCGTGACGCTCAAAATGGTCGTGCCCGTGAAGTAAAACCGTATGACCTCTTCGTCTTGACGGATGAGGGCTCTGCTTCGGCATCCGAGATTTTGACAGGTGCGATGAAAGAAGGGGCCGGTGCGACAATCATTGGCACGAAGACGTTCGGGAAAGGTGTCGTGCAGACGGCGTTCGATTTAGAAGACGGCAGTAACTTGAAGTTGACGACGAGCAAATGGCTCACACCGGACGGGAACTGGATCAACAAAAAAGGGATCGAGCCGGACATCGAAGTGAAGCAACCGGATTTCTTCAATGTAACCCGCGTGCTAACAGAAGAAGAGTCATTAAAAGTCGGGGACTATGGCGACTCCGTGTCGAACTTGCACAATATTTTAACTGGAATCGGCTATGAGCCAGGCGGTCAACCCGGATATTACGGCGATACGATGGCAGAGGCCGTAAAAGCGTTCCAGGCAGACCAAAATCTCACGGCTTCAGGTACAGTCGATGAAGAGACAGCCTCGGCACTCGAATCGAAGCTACTCGAGGCGATTCAAGATGAGGAAAACGATGCTCAACTGAATCGAGCGCTAGAAGAAGCCGCAAAATAACGTTGTATGAAAGAAAGGGTTGGACCGCGTGGAAGTTGTACGAATGAGTGTTACGGCTTTATTGACGTTGTTAGGTAGTCCACTGTTTTGGGTGACGCTCGTCGCCCTTACGTACATATCAATGACCCGAGTCAAACGGGAACGGGCCATGTTTCGTTCGAGACGCCGCTCACCAAAGTCGGAATGGAAGCATTTCATCTGGCCGAGTCTCCTGCTGGCGGTCCTCTCATCAACCGCAACGATTTTACTGGAGACGACCATCACATTTGAATGGGCAGTTTCGTTTACAATTCTTTACACGCTTGTCGTCTTGACGATGCATCCGCGATTCTTTAACCCAGTGTTGCCGCTCCTCATTATATTCGGTATCGTCATGTTACGTGATATTGTCGCATATGGGGCATTCAGTGATTGGGTGAGAGAGCTTGCCCGAGTCGATTGGACGGTCTATGCATTGACGTTCGGGCTCGTCACACTCGCGGAAGCGATTCTATTACGATGGGATGGACCAAAAGAGACGTCACCGACACTAATCTTGTCCAAACGTGGGCAGTTCATCGGAGGACACGTCGTCAAACGGGTTTGGTTTTTCCCGCTCGTTGTCTTTTTACCGCCGATGTTCGGTCTTGATTTGCCGATGGTCCCAATTATTCTGCCGATTCCGATTGGGGTCAGTTTACTGTCGACCGGTGCCTTGCCGGGGACACTTCTCGCACGGTTGAGTAACTATCGTGCGATGCTCGCATTGATCGCCCTTATTTTGTTCGGTATATCCTATACGTGGGAGATTCCGTATATCGACTATGTATTGATTACACTATTCGTTCTCTATGAACTCGGATTACAGTGGATCAAACGAGAAAATCGTGGCACAACACCTGTCTTTATCAATGGCAATCGCGGGGCGGTCATTGTTGACACGCTCCCGAATTCACCGGGGGAAGCGATGCAACTCATCCCGGGTGAATCCATCTACAAAGTCAATGGAACAGTCATCACGGGAGGGCATAGTTTCTATGAGGCGCTCCAGCAACATAAACCTTATATTAAGCTCGAAGTGTTGAACTTGAACGGTGATATCCGATTCGTTCAACGGGCGATGTATGAGACCGATCCGCATGAACTTGGCATCTTGTTCGTCGGGGAACCGACGAGTCCGCGTGTCCGTCTTCGCAAACTGTGAGAGTATCCGTCAAGGGTACTCTTTTTTGTACTGAAAAAGGGCACCCTTGGGGATGCCCTTTTTTCTTATACGTCAAGTTTTGATGGTTTAAATGCTGTTGTTGCTTCGACAGCGTGTTGCCAACCTTTGTAGAGTGCCTCGCGGTGAGATTCGTCCATGTTCGGCTCGAATTTCTTGTCGAGTTTCCACTGCTCTTTGACTTCAGCTTGGTCTTTCCAGAATCCAACGGCAAGACCTGCCAAGTAGGCAGCACCGAGTGCAGTCGTTTCGCTCACTTCAGGACGTTCGACTGGAACGTCGAGAATGTCTGATTGGAACTGCATGAGGAAGTTGTTGCTGACGGCCCCGCCATCGACGCGGAGTGTCTTCAAGTTGATTCCTGAGTCGTTCTCCATCGCCGTGAGGACATCACGTGTCTGATAAGCGAGTGACTCGATTGTCGCACGGACGAACTGTTCTTTTTCCGTTCCTCGTGTGAGGCCGAAGATAGCGCCACGAACGTCAGAGTTCCAATAAGGTGCACCGAGTCCAACGAAGGCTGGTACGACGTAAACCCCCTCTGTCGACTCGATTCGTGTCGCGTATTGCTCCGAGTCTTTCGCTGATTTCAACATCCGCAATCCATCACGGAGCCATTGAATCGCAGAACCGGCAACGAAGATCGATCCTTCGAGCGCATACTCGACTTTACCGTTGTAGCCCCAAGCAATCGTCGTCAAGAGACCATGGTCTGATTTGACGGCTTCTTCCCCTGTGTTCATAAGCATGAAGCAACCCGTGCCGTACGTGTTTTTCCCTTCCCCTTTTTCGAAGCACGTCTGACCGAACAAGGCAGCCTGTTGGTCACCTGCGGCTCCGGCGATTGGTACTTCAAATCCAAAGAAGTGATACGGGATTGTGTTTGCGTAGACTTCACTTGAAGGTTTGACTTCAGGGAGCATCGACTTCGGTACCGTTAAGATGTCGAGTAATTCGTCATCCCACTTCTGTTCATAGATGTTGTACATAAGTGTACGGGACGCGTTCGAGTAGTCTGTCACGTGGGCCGTTCCACCTGAAAGTTTCCAGATGAGCCACGTGTCGATTGTACCGAAGAGAAGTTCTCCGTTCTCGGCTTTTTCACGTGCGCCTTCGACGTTGTCCAAAATCCACTTGACCTTTGTCCCAGAGAAGTAAGCATCGATGAGAAGGCCCGTCTTGTCACGCACCATATCAGAATGACCGGCTGCTTTTAGTTCTTCACAAATGTCAGCGGTTTGTCGTGATTGCCAAACAACTGCGTTATATACAGGGCGTCCTGTTTCTTTCTCCCAAACGACTGCTGTTTCACGTTGGTTCGTGATTCCGATTCCTGCGATCTCGTTCGGATCGATGTCTGCCGAACCAAATGCTTCCGCCATGACGGCGAGGACAGAACCCCAAATCTCATTGGCGTTATGTTCGACCCAGCCTGGTTTTGGGAAATACTGTTTAAATTCGCGTTGTGCGACCGTGACAATTTTTCCGTCATGGTCAAAGATGATTGCCCGTGAACTTGTCGTTCCTTGGTCTAGTGCTAAAATATAACGTTTTTCTTTCGCCATATGTGATTTCCTCCTTCAAAATATTGTGTTACGAGACGAGAAGGCCATAAATGAGTGCGGCGATAATCGCGCCAATAATTGGACCGACGACCGGGATCCATGAATATCCCCAATCTGACGATCCTTTTCCTTTAATCGGAAGAAATGCGTGAGCGATACGTGGACCGAGGTCACGTGCCGGGTTAATTGCATACCCGGTCGTACCACCGAGCGAAAGACCGATCGATACGATCAAGAAGCCGACGATGAGCGGATTAAGTCCGTCCGCGAAGGTGTTTGCCCCGAATGACAATAGACCGAAGACAAGGACGAACGTTCCGATAATCTCACCAATCAAATTGAAAGGTGTGCTTCGAATACCAGGAGCCGTCGAGAACGTCCCCAGTTTCAAACCTGGGTCGTCCGTTGCATCATAGTGCGGTTTATAGTGGATATAAACCAAACATGCCCCAATGATGGCTCCGATAAACTGAGCGAGGATGTAGAGTGGAACATCCGCCCATGGGAATTCGCCTGCTGTCGCGAGACCAATCGTGACGGCAGGGTTGATGTGTGCACCTCCGTAAATACCGGCTGCGTAGACCCCGACCATAACGGCGAGACCCCAACCCATTGTGATGACAATCCAGCCAGAGTTTTCCGCTTTGGAATGGCGGAGGACGACGCCGGCGACGACACCGTTACCGAGCAGAATCAATAGCATCGTACCAATAATTTCACTGACAAATGCTGACATGTGATACTCTCCTTTCTCCCTTATGCAATTTGACTTACCACTTCATTATATGCCCAAAATGTAAGCGTTTTAAAACAGCGTTTTCAAAAATCATACTTTTTTCCTAAAAATGTTCATATTTACACCTGTAAACTTCATAAAAATGATGAGTAGAGAGCGGAACTAATAAGAAATAGATGATTCATCATGAAAACTGGGGGGATTTCAATTGAATAGGAATATGGTCCATTGTTTGGTCATTCGTCTCCTATGTTACAAAAGTAACCTTTACAAATTGAACAAATGGATCTTTCTGAACGATTTAAATGTTTCTTTTGAGACGGTTAAGGAAAAATATTAAGCGATGCACAAATGACGTTTCTTCTATAAAGACGTTCTCAGTAAAAGTTGAGAAGCGAATATTTGTTCGTGTATATGGTATAATCAAGACACTTATGAAATGAGAAGGTGAGGAGTATCTTATGGAATCAATTCCGTTTGCATTACAATCTGAATTTCAACCAGGAGGTGACCAACCTGAAGCGATTCGACAGCTTGTCGAAGGTTTGAATCGGGGTGAACGGTACCAGACGCTCCTCGGGGCGACCGGTACGGGGAAGACGTTCACCGTCTCGAATGTCATCCAGGAAGTGAAGAAACCGACACTCGTCCTCGCCCACAACAAAACGCTCGCCGGACAGCTCTACTCCGAGTTCAAAGAATTCTTCCCGAACAACGCCGTCGAATATTTCGTCAGCTATTACGATTACTATCAGCCAGAGGCGTACGTGCCTTCGACCGATACATTTATCGAAAAAGATGCTTCGATTAACGATGAGATCGATAAACTTCGCCACTCGGCGACCTCGGCTCTGTTTGAGCGCGATGATGTCATCATCGTCGCTTCGGTATCGTGCATCTACGGTCTCGGTAACCCGGAAGAATATAACAGTCTCGTCTTGAGTCTTCGTGTCGGGAAAGAAATGGGGCGCGATCAAATGCTTCGCAAATTGATCGACATCCAATATGAACGGAACGACATCGACTTCCAACGGGGGCGGTTCCGTGTCCGTGGGGACGTCGTCGAAATCTTCCCGGCGTCACGTGACGAGCAGTGCTTGCGTGTCGAGTTTTTCGGGGACGAGATTGATCGGATTCGCGAGATGGACCCGCTTACCGGCGAAATCATCGCCGATCGCGAGCATGTATCGATTTTCCCAGCATCCCACTTCGTCACACGTGATGAAAAGTTACAAAAAGCGATCGTCAACATCGAGGCCGAACTCGAACAACAGCTTGAGAAGTTCCGTGAAGAAGGCAAGTTACTCGAGGCGCAACGTCTCGAGCAGCGGACGAACTACGATCTCGAGATGATGCGTGAGATGGGTTACTGTTCAGGCATCGAGAACTATTCGCGCCATTTGAACTTGACGGAGGCAGGCGCGACACCGTACACGCTCATCGATTACTTCCCGAAAGACTTCTTGCTCATCGCGGATGAGTCGCACGTGACGCTACCGCAAGTGCGCGGGATGTATAACGGGGACCAAGCACGGAAACAAGTGCTCGTCGACCACGGTTTCCGTCTGCCGTCGGCGAAGGACAACCGGCCGCTCAAGTTCGACGAGTTCGAGAAGAAGTTGAGCCAGGCCATCTTCATCTCGGCGACACCGGGCCCGTATGAGCTCGAACATACGCCGGACATGATTGAACAGATTATCCGACCGACGGGTCTCCTCGACCCGACAATTGAGATTCATCCGATCAAAGGACAGATCGACTACTTGATGGATCAGATCCGCGAGCGCATCAAGCGAGAGGAACGTGTCCTCGTGACGACGCTCACGAAGAAAATGGCGGAAGACTTGTCTGATTACTTACGGGAGGCCGGAATCAAAGTTAACTATATGCACTCTGAGATCAAGACGCTCGAGCGGATTGAAATTATCCGTGACCTTCGTCTCGGAAAATACGACGTCCTCGTCGGAATCAACTTGCTGCGGGAAGGGCTAGACATCCCGGAAGTGAGTCTCGTCACGATTCTCGATGCCGACAAGGAAGGGTTCCTTCGTTCAGACCGGTCGCTTATCCAGACGATCGGACGGGCGGCCCGGAACTCGAACGGGCACGTCATCTTGTTCGCGGATAAGATGACCGACTCGATGACGCGCGCAATTGAAGAGACCGACCGTCGGCGAACGATTCAACAAGCTTACAATGAAGAACATGGCATCACCCCACAGACGATTCGAAAAGATGTCCGAGGGGTCATCCGAGCAACGGTCGAGGCCGAAGAAGAGGCGTTAGAGTCGCTCAGTACGATGAAGCCGGCGGAACGCGAGGCGGCAATTGCCAAGTTGGAAGAAGAAATGAAGCAAGCGGCGCGCGATCTCCAGTTCGAACGTGCGGCCGAATTGCGTGACTTAATCTTGGAGTTGAAGGTAGGGAATTAAATGGCTGAAAAGAAAAATGCGATTGTCATTAAAGGGGCACGCGTCAACAACTTGAAAAATATTGACATCGACATCCCACGTGATCAGCTCGTCGTCTTGACGGGCTTGTCCGGTTCCGGGAAGTCTTCGCTTGCGTTCGACACAATTTACGCTGAAGGACAACGACGTTACGTCGAGAGCTTGTCGGCGTATGCCCGTCAGTTTCTCGGTCAGATGGATAAGCCGGACGTCGATACGATTGAAGGACTCAGTCCGGCCATCTCAATCGACCAAAAGACGACGAGTCGTAACCCGAGGTCGACGGTCGGTACGGTGACGGAGATCTACGACTATCTCCGACTCTTATTCGCGCGAATCGGGAAGCCGGTCTGTCCTAACCACGGAATTGAAATTTCGAGTCAAACGATCTCTCAGATGGTCGATCAGGTGATGGAATTACCGGAACGGACGCGTCTTCAGATTTTGGCACCAATCGTATCGGGGCGTAAAGGAACGCATGTGAAAGTATTTGATTCGTTGAAAAAAGAAGGGTTCGTCCGTGTCCGTGTCAATGGAGAAACGATTGAATTGACAGATGAGATCGAGCTCGACAAAAATAAAAAACATTCAATTGAGGTCGTTGTCGACCGTCTCGTCGTCCGACCGGATGTCGAAGGCCGTCTTGCGGATTCACTTGAGACGGCGTTACGTCTCGCTGACGGACGTGTCATCATCGACAAGATGGATGGCGCAGAACTTCTTTTTAGCGAACATCACGCTTGCCCGATCTGTGGTTTCTCAATCGGCGAGCTCGAACCCCGTATGTTCTCGTTTAACTCACCATTCGGCGCTTGCCCGACGTGTGATGGTCTCGGGACGAAACTAGACGTCGACCCAGAACTCGTCATCCCGGACCCGTCGAAGACGTTAAAAGAAGGGGCGATTGTCGCGTGGCAACCAACGAGTTCCCAGTACTATCCGCAGCTGCTTGCAGCGATGTGTGCACATTTTAATATCGATATGGACGTGCCGTTTGAGCGTCTGTCGAAGCGTGACCAAGAGCTCGTCTTGAACGGGTCAACTGAGGAATCCTTCCTCTTCCGCTACGAGAATGATTTTGGTCAAGTCCGGACGAACACGATTTTCTTTGAAGGGGTTCTTCGCAACATTGAGCGCCGTTACAGGGAGACGACATCCGATTACATTCGTGAGCAGATGGAAATGTATATGGCGACACATGCCTGTCCGACCTGTCACGGTTATCGTTTGAAAGAAGAGTCGCTCGCCGTCAAAATCATCGGCCAGCACGTCGGACAAGTGACGGAGAAGTCGGTCGTGAACGCACTTGCTTTCTTCGAAGGGCTAAATGAACAGTTGAGTGAGAAAGATATCGCAATCGCGCGTCTCATCTTGCAGGAGATTCGAGAACGGCTCAGCTTCTTGAATAACGTCGGTCTCGACTATTTGACGCTCTCTCGTGCTGCGGGAACGCTCTCGGGTGGGGAAGCACAGCGGATTCGTCTCGCCACGCAAATCGGCTCGCGCCTCACGGGTGTCCTATATGTCCTAGACGAGCCGTCGATTGGTCTCCATCAACGCGATAACGACCGCTTGATCGCCACGCTCAAACAGATGCGGGACATCGGCAACACGCTCATTGTCGTCGAGCACGACGAGGATACGATGATGGAAGCGGACTACTTGATTGACATCGGACCAGGCGCCGGGGAGCATGGAGGACAGGTCATCGCTGCCGGTACACCGAAACAACTGATGAAAAATAAGAATTCGCTCACCGGGCAATATCTCGCTGGGAAGAAGTTCATCCCGCTTCCCGTTGAACGCAAAATACCGGACGAGCGTTTCTTAAAAATCATTCGGGCAGGGGAGAACAACTTAAAAGACGTCGACGTGTCGATTCCTCTCGGAATGTTCGTCGCAGTGACGGGTGTCTCGGGCTCTGGTAAATCGACATTGATCAATGAGATTCTCTATAAATCGCTAGCGCACAATATGAACCGCGCCAAAGCGAAACCAGGGAAACACAAGAAAATCGAAGGTCTCGATCATATCGATAAAGTCATCGATATCGACCAATCCCCAATCGGTCGTACGCCACGTTCGAACCCTGCGACCTATACAGGTGTCTTCGATGACATTCGTGACGTATTTGCCTCAACGAACGAAGCGAAGATGCGTGGATATAAGAAGGGGCGTTTTAGCTTCAACGTCAAAGGCGGTCGCTGCGAAGCGTGTCGGGGTGACGGAATCATCAAAATCGAGATGCATTTCTTACCGGACGTGTACGTGCCGTGTGAAGTCTGTCAGGGGAAACGCTACAATCGGGAGACGCTCGAAGTGAAGTATAAAGGGAAGACGATTGCGGACGTGCTCGATATGACGATTGAAGAGGGTCTTGAATTCTTTGACAAAATTCCGAAAATCAAACGGAAGATTCAGACGATCTTTGACGTCGGTCTCGGCTATATGAAACTTGGACAGCCGGCGACAGAACTTTCAGGTGGGGAAGCACAACGTGTCAAACTCGCATCAGAGCTCCATAAGCGTTCGACCGGGAAGACGATCTATATCTTGGATGAACCGACGACCGGACTTCATGTCGACGACATCGCCCGTTTGTTGAAAGTGTTGCAACGTCTCGTCGAGAACGGAGACACGGTGCTCGTCATCGAACATAACCTCGATGTCATCAAGTCGGCGGATTATTTGATCGACCTCGGACCAGAGGGCGGTGACGGTGGCGGCGAGATTGTCGCGACCGGCACACCGGAAGAAGTCGCTGAGGTCGCGGCTTCTTATACCGGCAAGTATTTGAAACCAGTCCTTGAACGTGATGCGGCCCGTGTGAAACCGAAAGCAGGAAAAAAGAAATAAGTATAGAAATGGTGAGAAACGGGAAGTTAATTGACGTGCAATCAAATTGAAGGGGGAAAACGAACGTGAAACAAGAAATGCGTGAACTGATTCTCCAGCAAGTGAAGGAAGGCAAGATGACGATTGAGGAGGGGATGACGCAACTCGAACGTCTCGAGCGACTCGAACCGGAACAAGTTCAAGCGCTTGAAGAACGACAGGATACGGAGAAGGTCGATGCGTACTCGGTCGAATCGCTTACGACGAAACTGACGTCTGCGATGGAAGGGCTCGTGACGAAACTTCGTGACAGTGACTTTACATTCAGCTCGAATTTCGGACCGGAAGTGACGTACTCGAAGTCGTTCCCGTTTACAGGCAGTGATATCTCACTTGATCTTTTCAACGCATCGGCGACGATTGTATCGTCTGATGTCGAAGACTGTGAACTGATTGTAACGGGACGTCCGCTTCGCCAACAAGATGCGGACAAGGCGCTCGAGCAGTTACAGTCGGCCGTCAAACATTCCGTCATCGGCGACCGTCTCGTCGTCTCGCTACGAGACAAGCTTGTCCGGGCCCATGTGGAATTGTACATCCCGCATCACCATTTTAACCATCTTCATGTCCAAACATTGAACGGGGAAGTCCGGGCCGATGGTCTCGACGTCGAGAACGTCCGTGTACAAACCGCGAACGGTCGCGTCGTGCTAAATGACGTGCATGCATCGGAACTACTGTTGAATACTGGCAACGGGACGGTCGAAATCGAAGGCGTAGAAGCGGAACTCGTTCATGTCCGTACCGGAAACGGTGCCGTCATTATCGGCGGGAAATACGACAAAGCTTCCCTTAAGACAGGGAACGGAAATATTCGTGCGGAACTGGCAACGGCTCGTCCTGCCAAGTTCGAACTCGCCTCGCTCGCCGGGAACATTCGACTCGTATTGCCACACGGTGTCGAGGTCGAAGGTGAACTAGAAACGAACTTCGGAGGTCTTCATTGCTTGCTCGATGAACTCGAGATTATCCGTGACCGCAAGGACGTCGCTCAACGTCGACTTGAATTCTTGTCTGGTCGAGGTCAAACACCTCGTATCGAAGTCGAAGCGGGAACACGTACCGGTACCATCGACTTAGAGCATGGTTCGGTGTATACACCATCGACATTTTTAGATGAAGAACAGACAGAGCCGGCTGACCCGGTCGATCCGGTCGACCCAGGCGATTTGAATAATCCGTTCCATCAACAATAAAAAAATCCCGAAGGCACCGCCTTCGGGATTTTTTTGATTATAGATTCATTTCATACTCGATTTGTTGCCAATCCATCATCTGAGTATCAAACAGCGCGAAGGCACTGACCGCGAAGACGATGAAGAGAACTGGGCCGGCAATCAAAAGGATGATTCCGAAGAGGCGCATCGACTTCGAACGAGTCCAGTAGAAGATGATGGCGACAATCATCGAGATGAGCGCACCCGATAAAAAGAATCCGATGATATTCAAGATGAACAAAAGTAAGACCGTCTCGTTTTTCGTCGCCGCATATTCTTTCCACATATCGATCAACGACTTGATGATATAGACGAGCGAACCAATCCCGATCACGATCGCAAACAAGATGGCAATACCAAATAATCCTCCCATTACTACACCTCCCATTATGCTTATACCCTTTCTACGAACAAAATGTATGAAAGTTTCATCAATTTTTTGACACGTTGTTCATCACTTCTCTAACCTTTCATAGAAAGAGCTATGATACAATAATGAGCGTGAAAGGGGCAGATACTGATGCAAAATATCGTACGCACAGCTCAAGTCGTTGAGCGTTTTAAACTTCAAATTATTGCGGGAGAGGAAGGACTTCATCGTCCGGTCGCAACACCCGACCTAAGTCGACCAGGTCTCGTCCTTGCTGGTTACTATACGCACTATGCGAAAAACCGCCTGCAAGTATTAGGGAAGACGGAATTGACTTTTTATGCGAGCCTATCGGAAGAAAAGCGTCGTGAGCGCGCCAAAATTTTATGTACGGAACACACACCCGGTATTTTAATCACTCGAGGTTTCGATATTCCAAAAGAAATCGAGGAAGAAGCGGAAGCAGAAAACGTTCCACTTATGCGGACGAATGCGGTGACGACTTCAATCGAATCACAAATCACGAACTTCCTCGAGATGGAGCTCGCGCCGATGACGGCGATGCACGGGGTCCTCGTCGATATCTACGGCGTCGGTGTCCTCATCAAAGGGCAAAGTGGTGTCGGGAAATCCGAGACCGCGCTTGAACTCGTCAAACGGGGGCATCGTCTCGTCGCTGATGACTCGGTTGAGATTCGTCAAACCGGCGACCAACTCCTCGTCGGGTCAGCGCCTAAACTCATTCGTCATTTACTTGAGATTCGTGGGATTGGCATCATTGATGTCATGACGTTGTTCGGGGCCGGAGCGGTTCGGTCGCATAAAAAAATCAGTCTCATCGTCAATTTGGAAAACTGGGATCCGGGCAAAGTGTACGATCGTGTCGGACTGGACCACAACGTGATGAAAATCATTGATAGTGAAGTCCCGCTCCTGACGATCCCGGTTCGCCCAGGCCGAAACTTGGCGGTCATCATTGAAGTCGCGGCGATGAACTATCGTCTCCAAAACATGGGAATCAATACGGCTGAAGAGTTTGCGGAACGTCTTACAAACGCGATTCAGGACACTGAAGGAGACTTGTGATCATGGTAGAACCGACATTTGATCGTGTAGCATTTGAGATTGGATCTCTGCCGATTTATTGGTATGGCATGATTATCGCCTTCGGGGCGATGCTCGGACTCGTTCTTGCTTTATATGAAGCGAAACGCATCAATTACGATTCGGAGCGACTTGTAGATGTCGTCATTTGGTCGATCCCGATCAGTATCATCTTTGCGCGTGTTTATTACGTGACGTTCCAGTGGGATTATTACTCAGAAAACCTTGGGCAAATCATCGATATCCGTCAAGGCGGAATTGCCATCCACGGTGCCATCTTCGGGGCACTCCTTGTCGTTATCGTATACTGTATGCGAAAATCGATGTCTTTTTGGAAAGTGACAGACATCTTGGCACCTTCCCTTCTTCTCGGACAGGCTGTCGGGCGCTGGGGGAACTTCATGAACCAAGAGGCACATGGTGGAGAGACGACGCGTAGCTTCTTACAAGACACGCTCATGTTGCCGGACTGGATTGTCAATCAGATGTATATCGATGGGGCTTACTATATTCCAACGTTCCTATATGAGAGTGTCTGGAGTATCATCGGGGTCATCCTCCTCGTCGTTTGGCGTATGGTCGGAAACCCACGACGTGGGTATATCTTCTTGTCCTACCTCGTCTGGTATTCGATCGGTCGCTACTACATCGAGGGACTCCGAACGGATAGTCTCATGTCAGGTGATTTGCGTGCGGCCCAAATGGTGTCCATCGCCTTGATCCTCTTCGGTATCGTCATGATGATTCTTCGCCGCAACGTGAAACGGTACAACGACCCATCAGAGAAAGGACTGTTTGATTAATGGATACGCTCTTATTTGACTTGGATGGAACGTTACTCGATACGAACCCGCTCATCATCGCGAGTTTCCGTCATACGTTCGAATACTATTTCCCAGAAAATACGTATCGGGATGAAGACGTCTATCGATTCATCGGACCGACGCTTGAGAAGTCGTTCCGAGAACTCAACGAACCGGAATGGAAAGAGATGCAGGCGTTCTATCGAAGTTTTAATATCGCGATGCATGATCAACTTGTCGCAGAATATCCCGGTGTCATCGAGGGGTTATACCGCCTCCATGCGAAAGGCTATAAGATGGGAATCGTCACGTCGAAAGGGCGTCCTGTCGTCGAGCGGGGTCTTCGATTATTCAACATCGATCATTTGTTTGACGTCGTTGTGACGGCAGATGACGTTGAGAACGAAAAGCCTCACGCCGAACCGGTCGAGCGTGCGCTTCAGGCGCTCGATTCGTCGGCAGAACGCGCGGTCATGGTCGGCGATAACGATACCGACATCTTCAGCGGAAAGAACGCCGGGACGAAAACGGTCGCAGTCGGTTGGGCACTCAAAGGTCGTCCTTTCCTCGAATCGCTCGAGCCAGACGTCATCATTGATACGATGGAACATTTCGAGGCGTGGCTCGATGAGGTAAGCGTCCGTGCGTAAAACGAAGCGATTTCATATCGACGGACCGAATCCGCTTTGGCAGATGTATCGGACGATTCGTTTTTTACGTGTCTTCAAAAACACGGCGGTCGTGCTCGTCGGACGTTATTTTCCTTCAGTAAAGGCGAAGCGTTGGTTCTACCGGACATTTCTCGGCATGAACATAGGAGAGTATAGTGCACTTGCCCTCATGGTCACACCGGACGTCATGTTCCCGGAGAGGATCACGATTGGTCGCAACACGGTCATCGGGTTCAATTCGACGATTCTTTGTCATGAGTATCTCGTGGATGAGTATCGGATCGGGGACGTCGTCATCGGTGATGAGGTATTGATCGGAGCGAATGTGACCATCTTGCCTGGTGTGACGATTGGAGACGGTGCTGTCGTTGGCGCTGGCGCGATTGTTCATCGCGACGTGTTGCCGGGTGAACGAGTCGTCGGGGCGAAACTACAATCGCTGACACATATTTGACACAATTTTTCGCAAAAAGTTTTCGTGCATGTTTTGTATAAGAAGATGAAAGAATACTTGAGCGGTATCACTTTTTTTAAAAGAGATACCGCTTTTTTAATGGAAAAAAGTACAGAAATGAAAAAAACATATTTTCGCTCAAAAATAATTTTTGAACCTAGTAAAAAATATTCATTATAGAAGGAATATAGTCGCGATTTTTTTTAACTTTTTCAGTTGCCCTCGTTGTTCGAGTGAGGTATTCTTATCCCTGCAACTAAAAAAAGATTTAAAGATGATGTGGAGGATTTAGAATATGGAAGCGAACTATGAAGCAGTAATGACGCTACCCGAACCAGAATCTCCGCTCGCTGCGGAGCTCCACTACTATAGAGGTCGTCGTGCGTTACGTGAAGGTCGCCTAGATGAAGCGACTTTTTTCATGGCTGAAGCGACAGCGACAGCCACGCATCGCGTCGACTATCATAAACAGTACGCAGAACTGTTGTTTGAAGTAGGGGAGATCTACCACGCCAATGACGTGTGGAAGCGAGTTTTAGAGCTTGACGAGACTGCGACAGAGGCGCTTTATCACTTAGCGAGTAACTGTGCCTATGTCTCTCAATATGAAGAAGCCGCAAATTATGCATTCGAATATCTCGATCGTGACGCGAAAGGTCACTACACGGAAGCGGTGCAATCCCTTCTTGAACTGATTGAGCTCGAACAAGAGCTCGAGGACGAGGAAGAAGATGAGTTGATTACGTGGCATACAGAAGCACAGCGTCAAATCGACAAAGGACGGTTATTTGCGGCAAAGGCGACACTCGAACGCCTGATCGGGAGATATCCAGAGTTTTGGCCGGCCTATAACAATTTATCGGTCGTCAGCTTTTATCTCGGTGATGATCAAGCGGCGTTCCGGACGCTCGAATATGTACTCGATCAAAATCCTGGCAACTTGCATGCGATTTTAAATACGATTTTCTTGCTTCATGAAGCAGGACACTCGGAAGCGGCAATCCAGTTATCGACACCGCTCACACGTGTCCGTCCGCTCCAATACGACTTGCGTTATAAATTAGCGACGACACTCGCACTCGTCGGTCACTACGACCGTGCGTATGAAGAATTGCGCTTATTGAAGGACCACGGGTTTCGCGGTGACCCATTGTTCGGGCATTGGCTCAGCGTGTCTGCCTACAAGACAGGACGATTAGAAGAGGCAGCCACCTATTTGAACAATGAAGAGATGAAACGATTCGAAGAGAGACAGAGCTTCGATATTAGGGAAAATCTTGAGTTTCGTTCGGCGCTCGTCCAGGGATTGCGTCAAGAAAGCGATTTGGCTCGAGTCGAGATTATTCGTATTATCTCTAACCTTAAAGACGACGAGGCGTTCGAAGCGCTCGCGCTCACGAATGCGGTGACGGAGAACGAGACGGTCCGCGCGTTCGCGGAGATGTGCCGTGCCGACCTATGTAGTCAATCGTTCAATGGAGACGAACGAATCAAACGTGCGTTTGACGCACTTATCTTGGCTGAAGCACACGTTCCGGAAGCGGAACGGATGAGTCTTGAAGGTGACTTCTATGAACGCTTTGCCACACTTTTATTGTCTGATGAACCATTCTTGGACGTAACGGCATCGGCCGCTGCGCTCGTCTGGATGTTTTATACAAAACGAGACGCGCTGATTCTCGAAGACTGTGCGAATGCCTTCCATCTTCCGGTCGATACGTTGACAGAGAAGGTACGTTCTTTCAAACGAACACTCGAACAAGCATAAAGATAGACGATACCCGTACAGGTTTCTTATACTAAAGGCAATCAATTTCTTGCAGAGGTGGAATAAACATGACAGAAGAAAAAATTTATGACGTCATTATCATCGGTGCCGGTCCTGCCGGAATGACCGCTGCGCTATATGCTTCACGTGCAAACCTTTCAACGCTTATGATTGAACGCGGAATTCCAGGGGGTCAGATGGCCAATACGGAAGACATCGAGAACTATCCGGGCTACGATAGCATCCTCGGTCCTGACTTATCGCAAAAAATGTTCGACCACTCGAAAGCGTTCGGTGCGGAGTATGCATATGGGGACGTGCAGCGCATCTCGGATGAAACAGAATATAAAGTCGTGCATGCGCACAACCGAGATTACAAAGCGCGTGCAATCATCCTCGCCTCTGGTGCTCAGTATAAGAAAATCGGCGTACCGGGTGAAGAAGAGCTCGGCGGCCGTGGTGTATCGTATTGTGCGGTATGTGATGGGGCATTCTTCAAAGGGAAAGATTTATTCGTCATCGGTGGTGGCGACTCAGCCGTTGAGGAAGGTGTCTTTTTGACACGTTTCGCGAACAAGGTGACAATCGTTCACCGTCGCGACGAGCTCCGCGCACAAAAGATTCTTCAAAAGCGTGCGTTCGACAATGAGAAAATCGATTTCATTTGGAACCATACGGTGAAAGAAATTACAGAGAAAGACGGGAAAGTCGGTGGGGTTCGTCTCGTCAACACGGTTGACGGGACAGAGACAGACCATGAAATCGACGGCGTCTTCATCTATATCGGCATGAACCCGATCACGGGGTTCGTCCAAGACCTCGGCATCACGAACGAGCAAGGGTACATCGTTACAAACGAAGCGATGGAAACGAACATTCCAGGAATCTTCGCTGCCGGTGACGTTCGTGAGAAAACACTCCGTCAAGTCGTCACGGCGACAAACGACGGGTCGATTGCCGCTCAAAATGCTCAACACTTCATCGAGGGACTCCTCGAATCGTTGCAAGAACAAAACGCATGATTCAAGAAGCTAGGACTGCGGGGAACCGCGGTCCTTCTCTTTTTTTCGGACGTTCGTTATACTAGATGGATAGAGCTGCACACACGGCTCGGTTGTCAATTTTAAGGGGGCGTCAGCGAGATGGAAGATTTTAAAGGATTAGAAGAATTGATCATCATCAGTGGAATGAGCGGGGCAGGGAAGTCGGTCGCGATGAATAGTTTCGAGGACCTCGGCTATTTTTGTGTCGATAACTTACCGCCGGTTCTCTTGCCACAATTGATTGATGTCATCAGCTCGGTCCGGCCGAAAATCGCGGTCGCTATTGATACACGCACGAGAGATTTTATCGATAGCTTGTTCATCGTCATTGACGATTTAGAAAAGAAAAATGTACATCCACATCTATTGTACTTAGAGACAAGGGACGACGTGCTCGTTCGTCGCTATAAAGAGACACGACGTTCACATCCGCTCGCACCTGAAGATGCGCCACTCGTTGGGATCAAGATGGAGCGCGAACTGCTAGAAGGATTCCGTGACCGTGCTCATACGCTTTATGACACGAGTGATTTGAAGCCACAGATGTTGAAGGACCGCATCTTGCAACAATTTAATGAGGAACGGATTCCGTTCACGGTCAACTTCATGTCGTTTGGTTTCAAACATGGGGTGCCGCTCGATATCGACTTATTATTCGATGTCCGTTTCATTACGAACCCGTTTTATATACCTGAGCTTCGACCGCTCACGGGTCAGACGACAGAAGTGCAGGATTACGTCATGTCACATCCGGAGGCACGAGCGTTCTATAAAAAGTTGATTGACATGCTCGAGTTCCTCCTTCCGCAATATAAGCGCGAAGGAAAGACACAGATTGTCGTGGCGTTCGGTTGTACGGGCGGAAAACATCGTTCAATCACATTTGCTGAGAAAGTATCGGAACACTTCGCCGAGCGATATAACGTGAAGACAGTCCACCGTGACCTCGCTCACGCGACGAAGGAGAAGTGACATGAGACGAGACCGGAAAGTAGTGGCCATCGGTGGAGGAACGGGATTGTCCACCCTCGTCCGTGGCTTGAAACATTATCCGCTCGACATCACGGCTATCGTCACGGTAGGCGATGACGGCGGGAGTTCGGGACGTCTGCGTGACGAGTTTCATATGTTGCCTCCAGGGGACATTCGAAACGTCATCTTGGCATTATCGGAAGTCGAGCCATTAATGGATAAAATTTTGCAATACCGATTCGACACGGGCTATGGCTTAGAAGGGCACTCCCTCGGAAACTTGATGCTCACGGCGGCGACGCACATTTGTGAAGGCTCGTTTGTGAAAGCGATTGACGTCATGTCACAGCTCTTGAACGCACAAGGGAAGGTATTGCCGGTCACAGAGACGCTCATGACACTCGCGGCGGAGTTCGAAGACGGAACGATTGTCAAAGGGGAATCCAAAATCCCGCTCCAAGAGCAGCCGATTAAACGCCTGTTCTTACTCGAGGAAGGCATCAAGCCGGCACCCGGGGTCGTTGAGGCAATTGAAGAAGCAGACGTCATCGTCCTCGGTCCAGGAAGTCTCTATACGAGCATCATCCCGAACTTACTCATCCCGGCCGTACGGGAAGAAATCATCCGCTCGAAAGTCCCGGTCGTCTACATTTGTAACGTTATGACACAACCGGGGGAGACGAAAGGTTATGACGCGATGAAACATTTGAAAGTCGTCGAGTCGTACCTCGGGAAGGCATCAATTGACACGATTGTTGTTAATAACGAGCCGATTGCTGAAGACTATTTAGAGCGCTATCTTGAAGACGGATCAGAAGAAGTCCGTTTCGACCGGAAAAAGCTCCGACACTACGGGACGAACGTCCTCGCAGGGGATATCGTTGACTATAACCGCGATTATATCCGCCATGACTCTGATGCCATCGCCGGACTTGTCATGCAACGGGTGCTTCGGATTAAGAAACCTCGTTCGTTTCAGGAGTTGGAATTGAAATAAAGATTGTTTGAAAGATAGAAAGGAGGGGAACTCGATGAGCTTTGCATCAGATGTGAAGAAAGAACTCACCCAGCTCGAAGCAAACGATGCCGAGGCGAAAGCTGAATTGTCGGCACTCGTTCGGATGAATGGAGTCATCTCGCTTGCCCTAGGACGAGGTATGACCCTTGATGTCTCGACGGAGAACGCCTCGATTGCCCGACGGATGTATTCATTGATGAAGCGGCTTTACGACCATCCGCTCGATTTGTTTGTACGGAAGAAAATGCGTCTGAAAAAGAACAATGTCTATATCGTCCGTGTATCACAACATGCAGAGACGATGCTTCGGGACCTCGAGATTCTCGGAGAGAATTATGAGATGATCCGGACACTTAACTCGGATATGACACGGGACGAGAACTTAGCACGTGCCTATTTACGTGGGGCGTTTCTTGCAGGTGGGTCGATCAACCATCCGAAGACGTCATCGTATCACCTCGAAGTGTATAGTTTGTATGAAAATCATAATCAGGCGCTACGTGATTTGGCGAACCGCTTTGATTTGAACGCAAAGACGCTCGAACGGAAAAAAGGACATATCCTTTACATGAAAGAGAGCGAGAAAATCTCAGATTTCCTCAAATTGATTGGCGCCACACGAGGGATGCTGGAATTTGAAGATGCACGCATCATCAAAGATATGCGTAACTCCGTCAACCGTCTCGTCAACTGTGAGACAGCGAACTTGAACAAAACGGTCGGTGCGGCATTGCGTCAGGTTGAGAATATCAAATTCTTAGAACGGACAGTCGGACTCGATGTCTTGCCGAAAAAACTGCGGGAGATCGCCGAACTGCGTGTCACGCATCAAGACGTCTCCTTGCAGGAGCTCGGGGAAATGCTCGAGTCCGGACCAATATCGAAGTCAGGAATCAACCATAGACTTCGTAAAATTGATCAAATTGCCGAGCGTGTGCGCAGCGGTGGCGAGATTGCATCTTCGTGATGCGGTTGCACCAAAACCATTCTTCCTATATAATAAGCAATTGTGTATAGGTTTTATGAAAAGCGAATTAAAGGAGCTTCATCATTATGTCGAATGAAAAGAAAAGATTATCGCTCACGATCGACGCTAAGCTCGATCAAGTCATCACAGAGCGTGCAAAAGAAATCGGGATTCCGAAAAGTGCACTCGTCACGTTTGCAACGAGCCTCTTCTTGAACCAGCTTCGTGCAGAAGAGTTGTTGAACGGAGATAAGAATGCAATCTACGAAGTTATTCGTAAAGACTACGAGTTGCTCACGAGCGTAAAGAATCTAGATAACTAAGTGAAAGGTTGACTTCGGTCAGCCTTTTTTAGTTGCATCTCTCCAGAAAATTTGGAATAGTTGAGGTACTGAATAAAGAGGAGGGCAAATGTATGGGACAAGCAAGTCAATTGCTACTTATTTTATTGTTACAATTAATCTTCGTGCCGGTTCTGACCCTTCGAACGATTATGCTTGTTAAAGGCAAAACAATGATTGCAGCGATGTTTGGTACGCTAGAAACATTAATTTATATCTTCGCGCTCGGTATTGTATTCCAGGATTTGACGACGCTCGGAATGATTGTCTATGCGGTCGGGTTCGGACTCGGGATTTTACTCGGTGGCTTCGTCGAACGGAAACTCGCAATCGGCTACAACATGATTCAAGTTCACACGAAAGAGTACCCGGCCGAGCTCATTCAACAGATGCGCGACAATGGATACGGTGTGACACATTACCAAGGTCAAGGACGTGACGGAATCCGTTATCGTCTTGACGTATTGGCGGCCCGGACACGGATGAAGGAACTTCGTGAACTTGTCGAGAAACATGAACCGAAGGCGTTTCTCGTCGCATTTGACCCGATTGATTTCAAAGGCGGCTATATGATGAAAGGGCTACGTCGCCCGAAATGACGCACGAGACTCACGTAAGTGGGTCTTTTTTTGTTGGAATAGGAATTTTACTACGCGATAGGGAACTAGTGAGAGAAGGAGATGAGACCGTGAAGAGCAATCGACATTTTTGGATTGTCTTATTATTCTTGCTTGTCGGTGTTGGCATCATCTATTTTGGCGTGACGCTGTTAGGCAACGGAGAAGACACCGTCAAACCACCACTCCCGACTGTCCGCGTCGGTTCGGTGACGGCGGAAGTAGAACAATCGACGTACTGTTGGGAGGCCGGCAATCAAGCGACATGCGCCGACTATGGTTTGCCGGAAGAGGATGACCTGCAACTGATTACGGTCAAACCGGGAGACCGAATCGACGTCGTCTATCATGCGGAACCGAAGGCATCGAGTTTTCATCGAATCGAGGACGGCGAACTCATCCCGGCAGACGCAATCGTCCCGGATGAGCCGGGCACCTATTTCTATGAAGTCGGCGGGGAATGGACGCAAGGCGATAGTCGGTACGTATTCGGCGTAAAGGTGTCCGAAAAGTGACAAAAACCATATTAAAAGACGTTTCCCGATAGAAATGGGAAACGTCTTTTGTATGATTAGCGTGTCATGACTTTGTCGATGAGACCGTAGTCTTTCGCTTGGTCAGCGGCCATGAAGTAGTCGCGCTCTGTGTCGCGTTCGATGACTTCAAGTGGCTGTCCAGTGTTTTCTGCCATGATTTGGTTCAACTTCTCACGCATTTTGATGATGCGTTCTGCGTGAATTTTAATGTCTGACGCTTGGCCTTGTGTGCCACCGAGCGGTTGGTGAATCATAATCTCCGCGTTTGGCAATGCGAAGCGTTTACCTTTTTCACCGGCTTGGAGCAAGAAGGCACCCATCGATGCAGCCATTCCGATACAAATCGTCGACACGTTCGGCTTGATGAAGTTCATCGTGTCATAGATCGCCATACCTGCTGTAATCGAACCACCTGGGCTGTTGATGTAGAGCGAGATGTCCTTTTCTGGATCCTCAGCTGCGAGGAAGAGGAGCTGTGCGACGATGGAGTTCGCGACGTTGTCGTCAATCGCACTACCGAGAAGGATGATACGGTCTTTGAGCAAGCGTGAGTAGATGTCATACGCGCGCTCCCCACGGCCTGTTTGTTCGATAACTGTTGGAATTAACATTGAATCTGCCTCCTTTATGTAGGTTGTAATTTCATCATACCTGTATAGTCAATGTTGGTCAAACAGAAACCCTTTCTACTGGTTATTCCACGACCCACGATGTGTAAAACGTCTCAAGAAGTGATGGTTACCCATTTAGTTTTGGACGAGCCAACGTGATGACCCGACTAGATTCGAAATAACGCGTGAAACTAGATTCACCAGAATACGATAAGAACAGATATTCTTTAGCACGCGTCATCCCGATGTAAAGGAGAGAGACTTCACGCTCGACATTTTTTTCATATTTGAACGGCATATTTTCAACGTTGACGATAAACACTGCTTGAAAATCAAGTCCTTTACTGCTGTCAATCGTACTGATTTTTACGCATTTGTCATCTTTTGAGAAAGTGCGCTTTGTTTCACTGTTTTCTGTGATCCAAAAGTGTTTGATCTCATAGTAATCTAACGCACGTTGTAACGCATCGACATAGTGCATCGACGAAAACTTCTGGACACGATAAAGAATCAGCATTTCAGAATAGGGGACTTTCTTCTCGTCATGTAACTTTTTGATTTGCCGAGCTACGAGATCTGCTTCTTTGAAGAAATGCTCGCATTTGATAATGGCTGGTTCAGGACCTCTTCTAAGCGTACTCTGAGGAGCGATGATTTCGCCATCTAATTCCTTCGTCACAACTTTATCTTTTAGAGAAGAATTGGATTGATAAAACGACCAGGCGAACGATACGATTTGAGATGTGTTCCGATAATTGATATTTAAAATTTTAGACCTTCCTCGGAAGTCGAGACCCGTGTCCTGTACATAGCTACGTTTCCGCTTATAGATGGATTGTGCGCGATCTTCAACAAGCAACAGAGATTTTGTTTCTGGGTTCAAGACTTCACTGGCGAGTTCGAGCCATTCGGGTTCAAAGTCTTGTCCCTCGTCAATCAAAATGGCATCGTACGAAGGAAGGATGATTTCTCGTTTTCTTAACTTCTCAAGTGTCGCTAAAATCCTTTTCTCAGAAATATGTAAATCGTTCTGCAACCAGGCATGGAAATTTCGTACTTCGATCAAATGGCTTTTACATTTTACTAAAGGATCGAAATCGAACAAATCATCCGGTTCTAGCATCATTTGTTGCACCATCTGTTCGATAAAGCGAGCTAGCGAGATATTGTAACATAGGATTAAAATTTTCCATTCGGGATGCTGTTTAGATAACAGTTTAGCGCGACTGGCTAATATCAGTGTTTTCCCACTTCCTGCAACACCTCGAATTAATCGATTTTGATCGCCGAGTTGTTTAGCCAAGTTTTCTTGATGTAAATCCATCGCTCGAATGTTATGGAGCGACAATAAAAGTTGATCTTGATAAGGGGTGACTTTTTTAAACTCTGCGCTGATTCGGACTTCAGGAAACAGATGATAGCGAATCGAATCGATTTCTTCACCGGTCAATGGTTGCTTTAGGCGATAAGGAACGGTGAACATGTTTAGTATTTTTTCAATGAGTACCTCTTCAGAGAATTGCGGGTCATCGGGATTGATTTCATCACGCATAAGGGAAAAGCAAGGGTCAATCACTTGATATAATCCGTGACGGATACAATCATTTTGGGTCAAACGTGTAAAAATGACCCCGGACCCATATGGGAATTTTAAAGTCGTTGCATACTTCCCTTCGTGTTGAATCAGATTTTGATCTTTTCTTAGAACGTCAGTCAGTTTGAACATATTTTCCCGGGCCTGCAGAAACGGACTTTTTATTTTCTTTTGAGATCCGTTTGCCGGAGTGATAATCCATTCATCATGATTCAATTGATATAGGGTAGAGCGAGTATAATCTTTCACTTCTAAGACGATTAATCCTAAGTCCGGTCCGATGATGACGAAGTCCGGTCTGCGGCCATGTATATTCGGTTCGTAATAAACAATATAGTCGTCTGGTAGGTAATGCTTCAATGTACGAAAGACGAGTCGCTCACCTGCCGTAGCAGAAGAACGAATTGTTTCAGGAACAGTATGAGCCATAAAATGACACCTCTTTTCCAAATCTTTTACTCTAATATACTATATAAAGGATATTCGGAAGCGGGGTGGTTTGAAATTGTAGGTGAAAATATACAAAAAGGACGAAAACCAACTAAGGTCTTCGTCCTTTATTTCTGATACACCCGGAGAGATTCGAACTCCCGACACCTGGCACCGGAAACCAGTGCTCTATCCCCTGAGCTACGGGTGCATATGTGTGACACGAATTTATTATACATTTGTTTTATTGAAAAAGCAATCCTGTTCATTTACCTTTTTTGAGCGCGAGTGGAGCGGGTTCGTTACAATAGAGAAGAGGGGGGAGAACGATGCAACGGCAAGAACAAAAACAAGTGCAACAGCAACAGATGACGCAAGACCTCGTGCAACGGCTACCGGTGCTCGAGGCGGATCGTCTGGCGCTCATATTTCGTCTTGCACGGCTAGCCCGACATAACGCGAACATCCATCTCGGAAGTGGGGGTGTCGAATGGATCGAGGATGTGGCGAGCGCATTTGAAGAGAAGCTGTTTACCCAGATTCGAGAAGGGGGCGGTAGTGAGGCGGATAAAGAGCTTAGACGAAAGCTCGTCCTCTTGCTCGACCATCGAGGATTATTGCCGGACACGAATGAAGTGTTGGCGGAGCGTCTTCAAGTTGATGTCGCTCAAATCGAACAAACGAGACAGGCGCTCTTGTTTCTTGAACCGACGGGGATTGGGGCGAGAACAGAAAGAGAGTGTCAATATCGACATGCGATCGAACATGACGACCCTCGTGTCGTCGATGTATTCGACGCAATCGAGAACGGTGTGAGTCATCAACAGATGGCAATCGTACTTGCCGTCTCAGAGGAAGAGCTTGCCGGTCTAGAACGTATTGTAGCGACGCTTCCGAAACGTCCTAGTTTATATGAAGAAACTAGTCAAATTTTTCCGGAAGTCGAGGTGCGCTATGAAGACGAAAAACTCGTCACGACGTGGCTCAGCCCTGAGCTCGATTCGACGCGAGTCGGCAATGACCGTGAGGCGAGATGGTGGATGACGTCCCTTGCGATGCGGAATGAGACGTTGCGTGAGATTTGGGGCGTCATCGAATCACGTCAGACGGAATGGCTCAAAGGAAAACTCGTCCTCAACCCGTTGACCCGTCGGACGGTCGCGCACTTGATCGGAAAACATGAATCGACGGTCGGGCGTGCCATCCAAGGGAAATTCGCCAAGACTGAGAACGGGATTATGGAGTGGAGACACTTTTTTGTCCGGTCGACGAGTCATGGTCATTCACCGTTTATGATCAAACGTATGCTCGCTGAACTGATTCAACAAGAGACAGCACCACAAAGTGACCAGACGCTTGCCCATGAGCTGGCACGATACGGTTATCAAGTGACACGTCGGACGGTGACGAACTACCGGGAAGAACTAGGGTTCGGTAACTCACGGGAGCGTGAGCGGCAGTTATGGAAAGGGTGATTCAGATGAAATTGACATTATATAAACGTGAGAATTGCTCGCTTTGTGACGAGGCGGTCGTCATGCTCGAATGGCTTCAAGAAGACTATCCGATTGAAATCGAACAAATTGATATCACAGGGGACGAGGTACTCGAAGAAAAGTATCTCTTCGAAATCCCCGTTCTTATATACGAGGGAGAGACCATCTGTCAAGGGCGATATGATGACAACAAAGTTGAAGATTTTGTTAAGTATACGCTTACATTGAAAAAAAACGTTTGAAGGGGTTGTCAGACGGAAAAGTGATTGATAAGATGAACTCGTAGCGGTGGGACGCAAATAAAAAAGCGGGACGAAAATTGTCCACACTTAAAGTCGAGGGGGTATGAGCATGATCCAGCAACTGATTCACGTTCAGAAGCAAATTGTCCCTGACCTGCTCGATACGCTCCGACATCGTTACGATATCTTACATTACGTCCGCTTGATGCAGCCAATCGGCCGCAGGACACTCGCAACGAGTTTGGGATTGACCGAACGAGTACTCAGGCGAGAGGTTGACTTTTTGAAAGATCAAGGTCTCCTTTACGTCGCTACTCAAGGAATTTCCCTCAGTGAGACGGGACGAAACGTCTTGCGAGACTTGCATGAGATTATGGGAGAACTTCTTGGAATCTCAGAAGTGGCAAGAGAGCTTGAAGAGAAGTTAGGGGTTCGCCAAGTCGTCATCGTGCCGGGTGATTCGGATGAAACATTCTGGGTCCAACGTGATATCGGACGGGCAGCGGTCACGCAATTAAAAGCGCGGCTCGCACCGGATGATAACGTGATCGCGGTAACAGGTGGAACGACGATGGCATCGGTTGCGGCCATGATGTCGCCCGATAAAAAAGAACGCCCGATGCATTTTGTGCCGGCACGTGGAGGTCTGGGAGAAACGCTTGAACTTCAAGCAAACACCGTCTGTTCACGCATGGCGGACCGGGCCCACGCAGACTATCATCTTCTACATATTCCGGATGAAGTATCACAAGAAACGTTCGACCGGATGGTGGAGGAACCTAGCATAAAAAATGTGCTGGAAATGATTAGAGTGGCGCAAATAGTGGTACATGGAATTGGTGAGGCAGAAACGATGGCAAAACGTCGTCACGCATCGCCAGAGCATTTGCGGATGATTGAACGGCATGATGCCGTCGCCGAAGCATTCGGATATTATTTCAATGCTGAAGGTGAGATCGTCCATCGCGTCAAGACGGTTGGGATTCAACTCGAAGAGCTGGATGACATGGACACCGTCATTGCGGTTGCTGGAGGAAAGTCGAAGGCGCAGGCGATCGCCGCTTATGCGAAACACACGTCGAACATCATCCTCGTCACAGACGAAGGTGCGGCGAAAGAATTATTAACTTGTTATTAAAGAGTTGACCCCGTTGGCTCTTCAATAAATAGCTTCTACCCTAAGGAGGAAATTAACATGGCAGTAAAAGTTGGTATTAACGGATTTGGACGTATCGGTCGTTTGGCATTCCGCGAGATCATCAAAAACGAAGGAATCGAAGTTGTTGCAATCAACGACTTGACAGACACGAAGATGCTTGCACACCTTCTCAAATATGACACGACTCAAGGTCGTTTCGACGGAGAAGTTGAAGTACACGACGATCACTTCCTCGTAAACGGAGAGAAAGTTATCACGCTCGCTAACCGTAACCCTGAAGAACTTCCATGGGGAGACCTCGGTGTAGACATCGTTCTCGAATGTACTGGATTCTTCACTTCAAAAGAAAAAGCTGAGCTTCACTTGAAAGCTGGCGCGAAGAAAGTTGTTATCTCGGCTCCTGCTACAGGTGACATGAAAACTGTTGTTTACAACACAAACCACGAAATCCTTGATGGTTCTGAAACAGTCATTTCAGGTGCTTCTTGTACAACAAACTGCTTGGCACCAATGGCTAAAGTTCTTCAAGATCAGTTCGGCATCGTTGAAGGTCTCATGACGACGATTCACGCTTACACTGGTGACCAAAACACGCTTGACGCTCCACACCCTAAAGGTGACTTCCGTCGTGCACGTGCAGCTGCAGCGAACATCGTTCCTAACACAACAGGTGCTGCTAAAGCAATCGGTCTTGTAATTCCTGAACTTCAAGGAAAACTTGACGGTGCTGCACAACGTGTACCAGTTGCTACAGGTTCACTCACTGAGCTCGTAACTGTACTCGACAAGCAAGTATCTGTTGACGAAGTAAACGCAGCAATGAAAGCAGCAGCGAACGAGTCATTCGGTTACACTGAAGACCAAATCGTTTCTTCTGACATCGTTGGTATCGCATACGGTTCACTCTTCGATGCGACTCAAACTAAAGTGATGACAGTTGGCGACAAGCAACTCGTTAAGACGGTTTCTTGGTACGACAACGAAATGTCTTACACTGCACAATTGGTTCGCACAGTTAAGCACTTCGCTAACATCGCGAAGTAAGTTCGTGAACTAAATAGAATCAAATAGGAGCGGAAACAAGAGATTGTTCTCCGCTCTATTTATGAAATAACACGCACGACATCTCTATTTTATGAAATAACACGCACGACATATGGAGGCGAAAGTTATGAACAAACAGTCTATTCGTGACATCGATGTAAAAGGGAAACGCGTCTTTTGCCGCGTTGACTTCAACGTTCCACTCAAAGATGGCGTCATCCAAGATGAAACTCGGATCCAAGCCGCACTTCCAACGATCAAGCACTTGCTTGACGGTGGTGCGAAACTCGTCCTTGCGAGCCACCTCGGCCGTCCAAAAGGCGAGAAGAACCCTGAGTTCTCACTTGCTCCGGTAGCAAAGCGTCTCGCTGAGCTCCTCGGAAAAGATGTACCGCTCGTCGAAGAAGCATACGGCCCTGTTGCAGAAGAAGCGGTCGCTAAACTCTCTGAAGGCGATGTCGTCGTTTTAGAGAATGTTCGTTTCTACCCAGGAGAAACGAAAAACGATCCTGAGCTTGCAAAAGGATTTGCAGCACTTGCTGACGTATACGTCAACGACGCATTCGGTGCGGCTCACCGTGCGCACGCTTCAACTGAAGGGGTTGCACACCACGTGGATACAGCCGTTTCGGGTCTCTTGATGGAAAAAGAACTTGAAGTTCTCGGTAAAGCTCTTTCTAACCCGGATCGTCCGTTCACGGCGATTATCGGCGGATCGAAAGTAGCTGACAAGATTGGGGTCATCGACCACCTTCTTGACATCGTTGACACACTCATCATCGGTGGTGGACTCTCGTACACGTTCTCGAAAGCACTCGGGCACGAAGTTGGGAATTCACTCCTTGAAGAGGATAAGCTTGACCTCGCTCGTCAATTCATGAAGAAAGCAGAAGACAAAGGCGTGAAATTCTTGATGCCTGTCGACTGCGTCATCGCGAAAGAATTCGGCGAAGAAACGTATGTCGGCCCAGTCGATATCGACTCGATCCCAGCGGATCACATGGGTCTCGATATCGGACCGAAGACAGTCGAACTTTACGCGGACGCGATTCGCGAATCGAAACTTGTCGTATGGAACGGACCGATGGGCGTATTCGAACTCGATAAATACGCAGACGGAACGAAAGGTGTCGCTCAAGCACTTGCGGACAGCGATGCATACTCAATCATCGGTGGTGGCGACTCAGCCGCTGCGGCAGCCAAGTTTGGTCTTGCTGACAAGATGAGTCACATCTCAACTGGTGGCGGCGCGTCACTCGAATTCATGGAAGGCAAAAAACTTCCAGGTGTCGAGGCGTTGAACGACAAGTAATTTAGAGGAGGGTTATCGATGCGTAAACCGATTATTGCAGGTAACTGGAAAATGAACAAAACACTCTCGGAAGCTGTCGCTTTCGTAGAGGAAGTAAAAAACAACATCCCATCTACTGACAAAGTAGATGCAGCGATTGGTGCTCCGGCACTTTTCCTCGCACCGATGGTAGAAGCAGCTAAAGGGTCAAACTTAATGCTCGGTGCACAAAACATGTACGACAAAGATAGCGGTGCCTACACTGGCGAAATCAGCCCAGTGATGGTCGCTGACCTTGGTGTGACGTACGTCATCCTCGGTCACTCAGAACGTCGCGAGTACTTCGGCGAATCAGATGCGTTCATCAACAGCAAAACGAAAAAAGCGTTTGAACACGATCTTACGCCAATCGTTTGTGTCGGTGAAACACTTGAGGAGCGCGAAGGCGACAAGTTCGAAGAAGTCATCAAAACACAAGTCGAAGGCGGTCTTGCTGACCTCTCTGCTGACCAAGTCAAACAACTCGTCATTGCGTACGAGCCAGTTTGGGCAATCGGTACAGGTAAATCAGCGGACGAAGCTGACGCACAAAGCTCTTGTAAGTATGTTCGTGACGTTGTGAAAGGTCTTTACGGCGAAGACGTAGCGGCTGCAGTACGCATCCAATACGGTGGATCTGTCAAACCTGAGAACATCAAAGAGTACATGGCACAAGAAGACATCGACGGCGCACTCGTCGGCGGTGCTTCACTTGAAGCCGCTTCGTTCCTCAAATTGTTGGAGGCGATTTAAATGGCTAGACCAGTCGCACTCATCATCTTAGATGGTTTCGGGATGCGTGACGAATCGTTCGGTAACGCGGTCATGGCCGCGGACAAACCGAACTTCGACCGCTACTGGGAGCAGTATCCACATACGCTCTTAAACGCAAAAGGCGAGTACGTCGGTCTTCCAGAAGGACAGATGGGGAACTCGGAAGTCGGTCACTTGAACATCGGTGCCGGCCGGGTCGTCTATCAGTCACTCTCACGCGTCAACAACGCAATCAAAGACCGTTCGTTATTCGATCGTCAAGCGATGAACCATTTGGCAGGACATGTGAAGAAACATGACTCGAGCCTCCACATCATGGGCCTCGTGTCAGATGGCGGGATTCACTCGCACATCAACCACATGTTTGCCATCGTTGAGTTCGCAAAACTACACGGCATCGAAAAAGTGTACATTCACGCGTTCACGGACGGCCGTGACTGTGATCCGAAGTCAGGAGCTGGTTTCCTCAAGGAAACAGAAGAGAAGCTTGCTGAACTCGGTGTCGGTCAAGTCGCTAGCGTGTCTGGTCGCTACTATGCCATGGACCGCGACAACCGTTGGGAGCGCGTCAAGAAAGTATACGACGTTCTTGTAAACGGCAAAGGCGAAGTCGGCACGGACCCAGTCGAGGTTCTCAAGAAGTCTTACGAGAACGATTTGACGGATGAGTTCGTCTTACCGACCGTCATCGAAAAAGATGGCAAGCCGGTCGCGACAATCCAAGACAACGATGCCATCATGTTCTTCAACTTCCGTCCGGACCGGGCGATTCAGTTGTCGAAAGTGTTCAAAGAGAAAGCCGGATTCGAAGGCTTCAAACTCTCTGAAAATCATCCTGAGAACCTTCTCCTCGTTTCGATGACGAAGTACTCGGATGTGATTGACACAGATATCGTCTTCCCACCAGAAGATTTGAAGAACACACTCGGGGAAACACTCTCTGCGCAAGGATACAAGCAACTCCGCGCCGCAGAAACAGAGAAGTACCCACACGTCACGTTCTTCTTGAACGGACAACAAGAGAAGCCGTTCGAAGGTGAGGATCGTCTCCTCGTACCTTCACCGAAAGTCGCGACGTACGATCTTCAACCAGAAATGAGCGCATATGAACTCACAGACGGTTTGCTCGAACGTATCGAGTCGGATGAGTATGATGCATACATCATCAACTTCGCGAACCCGGATATGGTCGGACACTCAGGTAAGCTTGAGCCGACGAAGAAAGCGATCGAAGTGGTCGACGAATGCCTCGGTAAAGTAGTGGACGCATTACTTGCTAAAGGTGGCGCGGCCATCATCACAGCGGACCACGGGAACGCGGACATCGTCACGAACCCAGATGGTTCACCGATGACGGCGCACACGACGGAACCTGTTCCATGTATCGTCACAAAAGAGGGAGTCGAACTGAAACCAGTTCTCGAAGGCGCGCTTTGCGACCTCGCCCCAACGCTTCTCGACCTTCTCGGTGGAGAGCAGCCAGCTGAAATGACTGGTTCATCAATCGTTACAAAATAAAACAACTATTTTTCAAACGAAAAGGAGCGATTTTTCATGTCAATGATTACAGAAATTTACGCACGCGAAATTTTAGATTCACGCGGTAACCCATCAGTAGAAGTAGAAGTCTTCACAGAAGACGGCGGTTTCGGCCGTGCCCTCGTCCCATCAGGCGCATCAACAGGTGAGCACGAAGCAGTTGAGCTTCGCGATGGCGACAAGTCACGTTACCTCGGTAAAGGTGTCTTGAAAGCAGTTGCGAACGTGAACGACACGATCGCACCAGAGCTCATCGGCTACGATGTATTCGACCAAAACGCACTCGATGCGAAAATGATTGAGCTTGACGGTACGAAAAACAAAGGTAAACTCGGAGCGAACGCGATCCTCGGTGTCTCAATGGCAGCAGCACACGCAGCAGCAGACGAGCTTGGCCTTCCACTTTACACATACCTCGGTGGATTCAACGCGAAGACGCTTCCGACTCCAATGATGAACATCATCAACGGTGGTTCGCACGCTGACAACAACGTTGACTTCCAAGAGTTCATGATTATGCCTGTTGGCGCGCCAACGTTCCGTGAAGCGCTCCGCATGGGTGCAGAAGTATTCCACGCCCTCAAATCAGTTCTTTCTGGTATGGGTCTCAACACGGCTGTTGGTGACGAAGGTGGTTTCGCACCAAACTTGAAGTCAAACGAAGAAGCGATCACAGTTATCCTTGAAGCGATCGAAAAAGCTGGTTACAAAGCTGGAGAAGACATCTACCTCGCAATGGACGTTGCGTCTTCAGAATTCTATGACAAGTCAACTGGCAAGTACGAACTCGCTGGTGAAGGCAAAACGATGACAACTGCTGAGCTTGTAGACTTCTACGCTGAGCTCGTCGACAAGTACCCAATCATCTCAATCGAAGACGGTTGCGACGAAAACGACTGGGACGGCTTCAAATTGCTTACTGACAAAATCGGTAACAAAGTTCAGCTCGTTGGGGATGACCTCTTCGTAACGAACACTGAGAAACTTGCTGAAGGTATCGAAAAAGGAATCTCAAACTCGATCCTCATCAAAGTTAACCAAATCGGTACGCTCACAGAAACATTCGACGCAATCGAAATGGCTAAAAAAGCTGGCTACACAGCAGTGATCTCACACCGTTCTGGTGAAACAGAAGATGCGACAATCGCGGACATCGCTGTTGCGACAAACGCTGGTCAAATCAAAACTGGTTCACTTTCACGTACTGACCGTATCGCGAAATACAACCAACTTCTCCGCATCGAAGACATGCTCGGCGATGTTGCGAAATACGACGGCATCAAGTCGTTCTATAACCTCAAAAAATAAGTAATTGTTTTCAGGCTCGCTTCGTGCGGGCCTGTTTTTTTTATGTGGAATATCCGTTCAATCGACGGGCACGAACGCTCTGTGTTGGAACTCCTCGTCATCGACATCCCGTGTTGCTGTATACTGAACGTGACTGATGAAGAGTAGGGAGGGATTGGATGGACCAATCGAATGAACAAGAAGAACGATTAAGCGGGGGAAACGTATCAATCGTTCATCGAAACGGGGACTATGTCTATCGTTCACAAAAAGAGGGAAATGAACGCATTCATCGCTTCTTGAAGCATTTGGAAGCAAAGCGACTTTCCGGAGTGCCACGCTTTGTTGGAATCGATGAATCTGGAAGAGAGGTGCTCACTTACATCGAAGGGGAAACGGCAGACTATCCTCTCAAATCATATATGTGGTCCGATGAGGCGATTCAAGACGCTGCACGACTGTTGAGACGTCTGCATGATGCGTCGATCGATTTTGAATTGTCATCGGAATGGGCGCCGATCGATCACACGCCACAACCGTTCGAGGTCATCTGTCATAACGACTTCGCCGTCTACAATACGATTTTTCACGAGGGGAAAGTTGCGGGAGTCATCGATTTTGATTTGGCCGCACCGGGACCGCGGGCTTTGGATATCGTCTATGCACTTTATACGTTCGTTCCACTCAGTCGTCGCCATCAAGCGGGAACAGGGGAAGTCATCTATTATGATGCCAATCGAAACGATGCGATCTATAACAAGCGGGTATCCTTGTTTCTCGAAGCCTATGGTTGGGAGCAAGCGGAGGTCGACTTATTCGACATGTTGCAACGACGCATTGAAGCGCTCTGTCTCTTGATGAAACGAAAAGCCGGTGAAGGAGATGTCGCCTTCCAAAAGATGATAGACGACGGGCACTATAAGCATTATCAAGAGGAACTTCGCTTCATTCGAACGCATGGACGGAAGTGGTTCTGAAACGATGTATGCCGGGAATAAAATGAGTGTAGAATGAATGGGGAGGCATTTCTCATGAGGATGATCGGACTTCTTCTTGTCATGAGTGTGATTGGATTCGGCATTTGGTACGTTCTAAAATCGAAGCGCGTTGACGATTGGTCATGACAACATTGTCACGACCTCTATTTTGTGTCAGAACACACAAAATTTGGGTATACTCTCTACATAACGAGTAAAGGAGCCACTGCTTATGACACGAGTACGAAAAGCCATCATCCCAGCCGCCGGTCTCGGCACCCGCTTCCTTCCTGCCACGAAAGCCATGCCAAAAGAAATGTTGCCAATCGTCAATAAGCCGACGATCCAGTTCATCGTCGAGGAGGCCGTCGCCTCAGGGATTGAGGACATCATCATCGTCACAGGTAAGAATAAACGGGCGATTGAAGACCACTTCGACCGTGCGCTCGAATTGGAGCAGAACCTCGAATCGAAAGGGAAGACCCGCTTGCTCGAATCGGTCCGTCACTCCTCAAACTTGGCGAACATTCACTACATACGCCAACAGGAGCCAAAAGGTCTCGGTCACGCGATTTGGTGCGCCCGAAAGTTTATCGGGGATGAGCCGTTCGCTGTCTTACTCGGAGACGATATCATCGAATCCGACGTACCGGCTACGAAGCAATTGATTGATCAATATGAGGAGCATGAACGTTCCATCATCGGGGTACAGCGTGTCCCGTATGAAATGACGAACCGATATGGTATAATTGACCCGCTTGCCGTCGAAGGGAAGCTCATCCCGGTGCGGACGTTCGTCGAGAAGCCGCCCGTCGATGAGGCCCCGTCTAACTTCGCCATCCTCGGTCGATACATCTTGAAACCGGACGTCTTCGAGGCGCTATCGGGGCAAGAAGCGGGTGCCGGAGGCGAGATACAATTGACGGATGCGATTGCACGCTTGAATGAGGCAGAAACGGTCTTCGCTTATGAATTTGATGGTCGACGCTATGATGTCGGAGAGCCAATCGGGTTCGTCGAAACGACGATTTGCCATGCACTCAGCGATCCTGATTTAAAAGATGACGTCCGTGCCCTATTGAAACGGCTCGTGGACGAACTTGATCAACAGTAAGGTGTGTTATTTTTGAAAACAATGCTCATGGTGTGCCAAAACTATTATCCGGAAATCGGCAGTGCCGGTAACCGGATGCAAAACATTACGCATTTGATGAAACAGCGCGGGTATGAAGTCGAGGTCGTTACCGCTTCCCCTTCGTACCCGAGCTTTGATATGTATCAGGACGACCGTTTCTGGAACGACCGCGAGCTGAACGACCAGCCGTTCATCAAACGGCTCATCACGAAGAAACGGAAACATACGTCCAATATGGTCAGCCGTCTCTTTTTATTCCTCGAACAAATGGTAAAAGGGATTGGAGCTGTCCGCCAGTTAAAATTGAAGCCTGACGTCGTGTTTGCGACGACCCCTTCTTTTTTTATGGCGTTTGTCGGAGTATATGCGAAGCGAAAGTATCGCGTCCCACTGATTCTAGACGTTCGCGACCTTTGGCCGGAATCGGTAAAAGGGGTCGGGGTATTCAAACATGACTGGGTGCTCGCGCCAGCGTTTTGGCTCGAGAAGCGATTGTATCGTTCCGCAGATGAAGTCATCATCAACTCGGAAGGATTCCGCAGCTATCTTCGTCAGCGCGGTGTCCCGAATGAGATAATCCACTATATGCCGAACTCGATTCGGGAAGCGGAGCGCACGCTCGAGCGGACGATTCCACCGGACGACCGGATGGAGATTTTATACGCCGGAAATATGGGTCTTGCCCAGGACGTGTCTCTGTTGCTCGAACTCGCCGAACGATTCCGGGACGAACCGCGGATTCACTTCAAACTGATCGGCTACGGCTATCGGAAAGAAGAGTTGAAGCAGACGATTAAAGATCGCGGCTTCCAAAACTTCTTGTTCCTCGAGGCGATGCCAAGGACGGAGGCGTTCCAGGCGATTAAAAATGCAGATGTCGCGTTCGTCAGCCTGATCGAGCAAGAAGTGTTCGATACGGTCATCCCTGGGAAACTGATCGACTATATGGCGGTCGGCAAACCGATTGTCGCAGCAGTGTCAGGCCATGCGGCGAATGTCATTGAAGCGGCGGAAGTCGGCTACGTGTCACGGAAGCGTGACATCGATGAGATCGAACGGATTCTACGGAAGCTCCTCGACCGACCAGACCTACGGGAGGCACTCGGGGCAAACGGGATTCGTTACGTCAAAGAGAATTTATGTTGGGAAGAGAATATCGACGTGCTAGATCAAGTCGTACAACAGTTAGTGATGGAGGAAAGACAATGAAGTCAGTATGTATGTTTGTATGGAACCATTTTACGAATGATGCGCGCGTCCTTCGTGAGTGCTCAGCACTTGCCGAGGCAGGTTATGAAGTCGATTTGATTGCGCTTCAAGATCCTAAAAATAAAGAGCTTTCAAAAGAAGAGATGCGTCCGGAAGGCTTCCGTGTCATCCGCGTGAAGCGACAACCCTCGATTCTCGTCAACGCGCTCAAATTCGCGAAGAAGACATACCAATGGGTGAGCGAGAAGCGGACCCGTCAAATCGGTGCGGGACTCGTCGGTGCCGGGTTGGTCTTACTCGCTCCGTTGACGATGCTCGCGCTCGGTGCAGCCGTCGGAACGGTCTTGTTACCACAAGTACGTAAGCAGATCGTCAACGCGAGTGCGATGCTCGAGATGGTGTTCGCTTCGACGAAAAAATCGTATGACTTTTACCATGCGAATGATTTGAACACACTCCCGCAGGCACTCCTCGCTGGAAAAGTGTTCAACAAAGGCAGAATCGTCTATGATTCGCACGAAGTACAGACGGACCGTACCGGCTACGGCTACATTCAAAGTAACCTCGAAGGATGGCTCTTGCCGTTCGTCGATACGATGATGGTCGAGAACCATACACGTGCGGCACATAACGAAGAGTTGTACGGGTTCTATCCGTATGTGCTCCACAACTATCCGTTTTATCGTCCGCTCGACTTCTCGCTCCGTAAGGATTTGCATGCACTCCTCGATTTGCCGAAAGACGAGAAGATCCTCTTATACCAAGGTGGGGTTCAAGCCGGACGCGGCCTCGAACAGCTCGTGCTCGCGGCGAAAGACTTCAAAGAAGGTACGCTCGTCATGATCGGGGACGGGAAGCTCAAACCGACGATTCAACAGTTGATCGAGACGGAAGGGGTCGGCGACCGCGTCAAGATGATTGACAAAGTACCGGTCGAAGCGTTACCTTACTATACGATGAACGCCTACTTAGGCTTCCAAGTATTGAACAACGTCTGCTTCAACCATTACTCGGCCTCATCTAATAAATTGTTTGAGTATTTGATGGCTGAAGTACCGGTCGTCTCATGTGACTTCCCTGAAATCGAACGGGTCGTTGCGGGAAATGACGTCGGGGTGCTCGTCGATTCGCATGATCCACAATCGATTGCGGACGGCGTCAACCGATTGATTGAAGATCAAGCACTCTACGCGCGTGTCAAAGAGAACACGAAGACCGCGCGTGAGAAATATAACTGGGATTTGGAAAAAGAGGCACTCTTGAACGTCTACGCAAATGCAGCGGAGCGCAAGTTGCCGATTATGAAAGACGGTGCGCCAAAGCCAGTACAATCTTAAGACTGCGGCTTTTGCCGCGGTCTTTTTTATGTGGAAGGAGGACATGTATGAAACGTCAACAGCAACATCTATTGCGCCAACAAGTATGGCGCAAGCTACAAACCATCTCGGTGAAGGACATCGCCTGGATCATCGCGGGCTCATTCATTCTCTCGTTCGGGGTCAACTACTTCACCGTACCGAACGATTTCTCGGAAGGTGGCCTGCTCGGGGTCACGATCATCTTGTACTACGTGTTCGGTTGGGACCTCGGGCTCACGTCGATCATCGGGAACGGGATTCTCTTTATCATCGGCTATAAGCTGCTTGACCGCCGGACAATGGTCTATTCGGTCATCGCGGTCGTCGCGACATCGTTCTTTCTCAGTCTGACGCATAACTGGGGCAGCCCGGCTGAGGACAAACTGCTCGCGGCCGTCTATGCCGGAATCATGATCGGGGTCGGGATCGGCATGGTGCTCCGTGTCGGCGGTACGACCGGCGGGGGTGTCATCATCGCCCGTCTCATGGAGCGCTATCTCCATTTGAGCGTCGCCGTCTCGATGTTCATCATCGACGCGATCGTCGTCGCGACATCCGGCTTCTTCTTAGGGGAGCAGGTCGTCCTGTATACGCTCATCGCCATCATCATCGGCTCATGGGTCATCGACCTCGTCGCGGAAGGACTCAACATCCGCAAGGCCGTCACGATCATCAGTGACAAACATGAAGAGCTCGCCGTCGTCTTGACGGAAACGCTCGGCCGCTCGGCAACGATCATTCATGGACATGGCTACTATACGAAGCAAGATAAGAACATGTTGTATATGATCGTCGACAAACGTCAGATCGCGCCGCTCAAAAAAATCGTCCAAGTGACGGACGACCGGGCCTTCGTCGTCATCCACCAAGTGAAGGAAGTCATCGGGGAAGGATTCAGTTACCCGTCCCGATAATTTGAATGCTGGTGTTTTATTGATAACTTCTATATAATAAAAGGCGTGTAAATAGAAGGAGGAACTGACTACTATGCAAACGATCGCTACAATCAGCCTACTTGTCGTGGCTGTCTTATTGATTGTCGTCGTACTGCTCATGTCAGGTCGGTCGCAAGGTCTTGGAGCGATTGCAGGTGGCGCGGAGCAGTTGTTCGGACGCCAGAAAGCACGCGGCTTCGATGCTGTTTTGAACCGAACTGCAGCTGTACTAGGCACTTTGTTTTTCATTTTAGGATTACTAGTCGCATCATTATGATGATAAGGCTGATCGTTCTCGATTTTCACGTGAGGCGGTCAGCTTTTGTTTTTTCGATTTATTTTTGGGGAATAATGTAGATACGAGGAGATGACGTACGAAATGAAAGTGACAGCACCAAAACCGTTCTTCTTTGAGGGCGGAAAACGTGCCGTGTTGATGTTACATGGCTTCACTGGATCGAGCGCGGATGTCCGCATGCTCGGTCGCTTCCTTCAAAAAGAAGGATACACATGTATGGGACCGATCTATCGTGGTCATGCCGTCCCGCCGGAAGAATTACTCCAATATGGACCGGAAGACTGGTGGGAAGACGTCTTGGACGCTTACCAGACACTCGTCGACAAAGGCCATGAGGAGATCGTCGTCTGCGGACTCTCGCTAGGTGGCGTGATGTCGCTTCGTCTCGCCGAGGAGAAAGACGTCAAGGCGGTCATCCCGATGTGCGCGCCGACGGGAATCGATGCCGAGGACCGCTTGTATAAAGGAGTCCAAGCATATGCCCGAGAATATAAGGGTAGAGAAGAAAAGTCGCCGGAACAGATTGAGCAGGAGATGGCAGAGTTCAAACCGATGCCAACATTGAAAGACCTCCGTGCCTTCGTCCGCGACACGGCGTCGAAGCTCGAGGACATCTTCGTCCCGACACTCGTCGTCCAAGGCGCCAAAGACAACATGATCGATCCGGAATCGGCGAATCAAATTTACGAGGCGGTCAACACGTTCCAAAAAGAGTTGCTCATCTATGAGGACTCGGGACACGTGATCACACTCGACAAAGAAAAAGAGAAACTGCACCAGGACGTGCTCGATTTTCTCGAAACGTTAGACTGGTCAGTCTAAGAAGGAGGTGTCACGTTGAATTTACGTGACCAATTACTAGAGATTTTACAGGCGAGCGAGAAACCGCTCTCTGTCGATCAACTGACCGAGCGACTACAGCTCGCGTCGACGGATGACTTCAAAGAGCTCATCCGCACATTGAATGCCCTCGAGGAAGAGGGCGCCATCGGCCGGACGCGGACGAACCGTTACGGGACGCTCGCCACGCTCGGACAAGTCGCGGGGATCATCTCGATTCACCAGCGCGGCTTCGGCTTCTTGTCGGTCGAAGGGGAAGCGGAAGACGTGTTCTTGCCGCCCGACCAACTGAAGGATGTCTACCATGGCGATACGATTCTCGTCAAAAAACGTGAGGACAACCGTGGCAAGACGGAAGGGATTTTATTGAAAGTATTGAAGCGCGGACTCTCTGAGTTCGTCGGGACGTATACGCTCCCGAGCGGTCGACTCGACCAGTTCGCCTTCATCGAGCCGGATGACAAACGCATCAACTTCTGGCCGGTCGTCAACCCGGACAAGTCACTCGGTGCCGTCGACGGACATAAAGTCGTCGTGCGCATCACGAAGTATCCGGACGGACGCTTCGCCGGTGCCTGTGACGTCGTCCGTATCATCGGACATAAGAACGATCCGGGCGTCGACATCTTGTCGATCGTCTATAAACACGGCATCCCGACGGAGTTCCCGGAGGACGTGATCGCTCAGGCGAACGCCGTGCCGGACGAGGCGGACGAGAAAGACTTCATCGGACGCGTCGACCTTCGTGACGAGACGATCTTCACGATTGACGGCGAAGATGCGAAAGATTTGGACGATGCCGTCCACGTCAAAAAACTCGATAACGGCAACTACGAGCTCGGTGTCCATATCGCCGACGTCTCGCATTACGTGAAAGAGGGCTCACCGCTCGACGTCGAGGCGTTCGAGCGCGGGACGAGTGTCTATCTCGTCGACCGCGTCATTCCGATGATTCCGCACCGACTCTCGAACGGGATTTGTTCCCTCAACCCGCACGTCAACCGCTTGACGCTCAGCTGCGTTATGGAAATCTCCCCGCAAAACGGGAAGGTCGTTCGCCATGACTTGTTCCCGAGTGTCATCAAGACGACGGAGCGGATGACGTATACGAATGTCCGTGAGATCATCGAGCGCGATGACGAAGAGACGTTGAAAAAGTACGAGCCGTTCATCGGTGAGTTCGACCTCATGGCCGAGCTCGCAGAAGTGCTTCGGAAACGCCGTAACTCGCGCGGTGCCATCAACTTCGATTTCGCCGAGGCGAAAGTCGTCGTCAACGAGGAAGGGAAGCCGGCAGATATCGTGCTTCGTCCACGTTCGGTCGCCGAGAAGTTGATCGAGGAGTTCATGCTCGCAGCCAACGAGACGGTTGCGGAACACTTCCACAAGATGGACGTGCCGTTCATCTATCGTGTCCACGACAATCCAAAACCGGACAAGCTCGACTTCTTCTTCGACTTCGTCGCAAACTTTGGCGTTCACATCGAACGCATCAAAGGGCAGACAGTCGAACCGAAGACGCTTCAAAAGATTTTGAAGGCAATCGACGGGGAACCGGAAGAGCCGGTCATCAGCACGATCATGCTTCGTTCGATGCAACAGGCGAAATATGACGACGTCTCGCTCGGTCACTTCGGACTCGCGACGGATTTCTATACGCACTTCACGTCACCGATCCGTCGTTATCCGGACTTGATTGTCCACCGTCTCATGCGCACGTACGTCTTCAACAACGATTTGTCGGAGCAGACGATTGCGAAGTACGAGGACCGTCTCGGGGCGATCGCTGAACAGGCATCGAAACGGGAACGTCGCTCGGTCGACGCAGAGCGCGAGACACAGGCACTCAAAAAAGCCGAATACATGGAAGCCCATCTAGGTGAAGAGTTCGATGGTGTCGTCGCCGGCGTCACGAATTTCGGGATGTTCATCGAGCTTCCGAATACGATTGAAGGGCTTGTCCGTCTCCAGTCGATGGATGACTACTATCACTTCGATGAGTCACAGCTCATGCTCCTCGGGGAGCGGACGAAACGTCAGTTCCGTATCGGGGACGCCGTCCGTGTCAAAGTCGACGCCGTCAACTTAGACGAGCGGACGATCGATTTCACGGTCGTCGGCATGCCGAAACGAGAACCGTCGACGCGTCGCCAACCGACGACGATCAAAGCGAAAGGCGGTCGTCCGAAGAAGGACGAGAAAGACCGTCGTGGCGGTCGCGGTCGGGACGACAAGAAGAAGCGCGGCAAACCAGGAAGACCCGGCAAGCCGGGTAAACCAGGCGAGAAACCGAAGCGAGACGGGGAGAAATCATCCCAAGGCCGTTCGGCACTCGACCTGAAGAATAAAGACAAGCACAAACGAAAAGGCGACGCTAAACGAGGTGCGAAGAAGCGTCGCTGACGGGGAAGGGCTCGTCCCTTCCTCCGTATCTTGTAGATAAAGGACTGAATGTGTATGGCCAAGAAGAAAGATTCGAACGCACTCGCCCAAAACCGCAAGGCGTCCTTCGATTACGCGATCGAAGATACGATTGAGGCAGGCATGGTGCTCACAGGGACGGAGATCAAGTCGGTCCGTCAATCGAAAATCAACATCGCGGATGCGTACGTCCGATTCGACGGGGGCGAGGCGACACTTCACAACTGTCATATCAGCCCGTTCGAACAAGGGAACCGCTTCAACCATGACCCACTCCGCGTCCGGAAGCTATTGTTGCATAAGAAGCAGATCAATCAGCTCATTGGAGCATCAGGGCGTGACGGCTACACGATCATCCCGCTCAAAGTGTATATCAAGAATGGGGTTGCGAAGTGCCTGCTCGGTGTCGGAAAAGGGAAGAAGAAGTACGACAAACGTGAGGACTTGAAGAAGAAAGACGCGAAGCGTGACGTCGACCGTGCGATGCGCGATCGGCAAAAATACTGACAACGAATCCTAATTGTGGTATATTAAATAGAGTACCAATTACCACCCCGGGGACGTTATGGATTCGACGGGGGTAGGTCGGTCGTATGTTGCGTGTCGAGGGGTCGGCCTCGTTAAAACGCAAACGCCTATAACTGGCAAAACTAACACACAACTCGCAGCAGCCTAAGTGCCCTGCGGATCCTGACATCCATCGCTTGTGTGGATGACTTTCAGGGTCTCAAACTAAGCAAGCTACGCTTCAACCTCGCCGTCTGAGGGCGCGAAGAAGAGATGAAACAGACTGGATGCGACAACGCCTGTTTATCGGCAGTGTCACATCGAGATTCAATAGATAAACTACACACGTAGAAGCATACGTTACGATGCCTTCGGACGCGGGTTCGACTCCCGCCGTCTCCATTTTGAAGCAGTCTGTAACGACTGCGATCAATGATTTTCATGAAGACCTTCTAATTTCATTGAGATTAGAGGGTCTTTGCTTTTGATTGAAGCCATAAAGAAAGGAAGGTGAAGAGCATGGGGAAATATCAATTGGATACGAAAAGCAAAGTAGCTGCGGCGAAGTACCAAGACGGGAAAAAGCCGACTGTTTCAAACAAGAAAGAACGGTTGAACCAGCTTCGTGAAGCGTATTTGCAGAAGCAAAAAGAGAAGAAGTGATCTGACGAAGGATTATTGAGTGACTGCTCATTAATCCTTTTCTTATGGATAGCGGATACCGATCATTAGGTTTTTGAATGAATTCAAGGGATTGATCATTGCTTTGTTGAATAGAAACTATGAGTTGTTTTTTGAAAATCGTCAAGTAAACATACACACCAAAGGAGGGGTTCTCATGTCTAAAAAATCGACGGAACTCATTGTGAATGGGGTCAAAAAATATGGCCCGACAGTAGGCAAACTTGCATTAAAACATAACAAAGAAATCATGGGGGCTTTAGGATCAATCAATTTAAAGAAACGATTGAAGAACACGGATGATTCGGAGCAAAGCCCTAAAAAAGCTAAGAACAAACATCCGCGAAAGCAACGGTATCAGTATTATTTAACCGAAGTGACGCCTACGCTAGACACTCGAAATCGAGATGAATTGTTCCAATATAGATTAGAAGTGGAGCAATGCATTCGACAAATCAGAATGGAGCAAGCACAAGACATCGTCATCAAAAAACAGATTCATGAGGGGCGGATTAAAGAGTGGGAGGCCATTCTCACTCACATCGTGAGTCAAATGACCATCAAGGACTATATGGAATATTTGAGGCTCTTCAACAATCCAGAGTATCAAAGTGAGTATTTCGCAGGCTTTGAAGCGGATGTGGAGAAGTTCAAAAAACTGAATACGGTCGAACAGTATGATGCGCTCGTTCAGTATGTTCATGAAAAGACAATGATCGACATCGAACAAATTAAAAGAGAGTTTTCTGCTCCTGTTTGATGGACCGCGATCCACTTCCTCTCTGCATTCGTTATAATCAATAGTGTTGTAATGGATGGAGGTGAGACCGTTGGGGTGGGATTTAAGTGTCGCTGAAGCGAAAGATGTGTATTTAACCGAATCGGACTTATGGCGCTTTACGCAACAATTTCTGATGAACGCTTCTCATACGACCACGTATAAACACGTATTGATGAAGGCATTACTTGAATGTACGATAGAATTGAATGAATCTGGTGTCGTGTCATTTCATCAGATTGCCAAGCATGTGGCGAAAATCTATTGGAATCTCATCGTCAAGCATGGGCTGACACAGATGAATCAATTAGGGAAGCAGAGCGCTGTTGAAAAAGTGATGGTCTCCTTTCAGAAAGAACACAACATTCCACCAGATTGGAACTTCGACCGTTTACCAGAACATCAACAAAATCAATTGATTCGGAACGTAAATCAATTTTATAAAAAATACGTATATGGTTCTTTCTATCGCTCCTTTAACGAAACGATTTACTCTTTCAATCGAAAAGAAGAGTGGATTCAACTCGTTCCTTCGTACGTTGTATTTTTTGAAAAATACAGACGTATTCTAATGAACGTGACGAACTATCAGTTAGCCATCTTTTTAGAGAAATACAATTCCCAAGATGCGATGGAACGGATTTTGAGCAAGCTGGAGTTTGTGTCTGCCCGTCAATCGCTTGAGGAGTTTAAACAAATTTTATTAAGCCATGGGCACTCAACATGTTTCTACTGCTTAAAACCTGTAAAACAAATTCACGTGGATCATTTCATTCCTTGGTCTTATATGCAAAATGATGTCTTATGGAATTTTGTTCTGTCATGTCCGACGTGCAATACGAGTAAAAATAATCGATTAGCGAACATTGATTATCTCTACACTTTGGTAGAACGAAATCATGAACTGCGCACGGCAGAACATATGTCTGCATACAAAGAATCGAAACTCACTCACTTATATCACTATGCCGTTCAAAATGGTTTTGAAAACAATTGGGCACCGAAGACATGAAAAGAGTCGAACCTCGTCAAACAGGTTCGACTTTTGTTTAATCAAACACTCGTCTGATCCAGCGTTTGAAAAAGGGTTGGTCTGATTGTGTCACGCTATGATTGTCGAGCTCCACCTCTTCGATCTCTTCATTCGGAGACCTCAATTGAATCGTCATCTCGTCACCGAGTCCGGTCGTGACACCACTCTCAAATTGAAGATTTCGCGTCACATACGCGTTTGCGTATAGGAGTCCACCCTTTTCATTCACTTGTACATCCTGAATCGTATATTGGAATTGCTCGACCCAATCTCGTTGACCGAGGAGGAGCCGGACGACGTCATCTTCATGTGACAGTTTAGTTCGCTCAATGTTATCGAGTGGGGTATGTGCTTCAATCGCTGCTTGCTGCGCTTCTAAGATGTCTTTGAAGTGATGTGTCGCAACTTCCGTCGTCCATGCAGCGGAACCCGTCTTCGACTCGGTCGCATAATGGAAAAGAGCAAATCCAATCAAGGCGAATAACGCCAGGACACTTACTCGTTTGAACTGTTTCATCGTCGAGCTCCTTCCATATCAATTCAAGATTGAGTACATTAACAGGGTGTCAATGGACCTCGCTATTATTCAAGAACATGACTTATCGACCGGTGATTTGATCAAACCAATTCGCGACCAAGTCCGCACTGCCATCTTGGAACATAAATATGGATACCCCGACCATCACAAGCCCGACTAAAATCAACCCACCTTGCTTCGCGCGACTTGCAACCCCTCGCACGATGAGGATCACTCCCAACCCAAGCAAAAGAAAGTACCAAAATCCCATGAATATCCCTCCTTTTTCTAATTATTCTCATTTTAGTATGAATCGGTCGAGCAGGCTCTACATACTTAGACTGATTTATCTTTTAAAAAAGAAGGGTACATTACCTCTATGCGAATAATTAGGGGAGTGAACATTATGCGGAAAACAATTGTCATTGCGGGGGCGAGCGGCTATATCGGCTCGAACGTGATGGAACAGCTAAAAGAAGAATACGACATCATCGCGTTGTCGCGATCGACGAAGAATAAAGAAGATGAAGCCCATATCACGTGGCGTGCCTGTGATTTGTTCTCATATGAGGCAACAAAAGAAGCATGTGAGGGTGCGGACTACGCGATGTTCCTCGTGCACTCGATGATTCCGAACGGTGGCTTGACGCAAGCGACGTTCGAGGACATGGATGCGCTCATTGCGGATAACTTCGCTCGGGCGACGAAGGAGAACGACATCAAGCAAATCGTCTATTTGAGCGGTATCATCCCAGAAGAGTCGAAGACGTTGTCGCGTCACTTGAAGAGTCGACTCGAAGTGGAACGCATTCTCGGCGGTCAGGGCGTGCCGGTGACGACGATTCGGGCTGGACTCATCATTGGTCCGGAAGGTTCGTCGTTCCCGATTTTAGCGAAGCTCGTCAAACGATTGCCGACGATGATCTTGCCACGCTGGACGAAGACAGAAACACACCCGATCGACATCCGGGAAGCCGTTCAGGCGCTCATCTCGGTCGTTGGTGCCGAGTCGCTTTATGACCGTCATATCGACATCGGGGGTCCCGAGGTGATGACGTATCGGAAGATGATCGAACAGACGGCCGAGGTCATGGATAAGCGTCGCGTCTTGATTGACTTCCCGTTCCCGACAATCAAACTGTCGCGCCTATGGGTCATGGCGGTCACGGGTGAACCGAAGGCGACCGTCTATCCGCTCGTCGAGAGCATGGGGCACGCGATGGTGGCAGAAGACACGGTCGAAGGTATCGGCCAGGGAGAGATTCCGTTCAAAGAGGCGGTCGAACATGCGCTTGAGGAAGAAGAGAAGCAATCCTCGGGCGGTAAGAAGAAAAAGCAGCCGAAGTCGTATACGGTCCGTTCGATTCAGCGGTTCGGTCTGCCGGAAGAAAAATCGGCATTTTGGATGGCGGACACGTACTTCGAATGGCTCGGTCGTTTTATGTACCCGCTCATCCAGACGACAAAAGAAGACGATGATTGGGAAATCGCGCTGCTTGATCCATCGTTCGTCGCGCTTCATCTATCGCTTGAACGAGAAGCGACAGACGATATGGCGTCCTTTGCGATTGACGGGGGCAATTTCGTCAAATTGAGTGAAGAGGATAAGACGGGGCGTCTCGAGTTCCGGCGATTACCAGAGTCGGATGAAGGACTCGTCGCCATCCATGAGTTCGTGCCGGCCCTCCCGTGGTGGTTCTATACGAAGACACAGGCGAAAGCCCATCTCGTCGTCATGTGGTTGTTCGGTCGTCATGTGAAGTTGCTGGCGAAAGACGCGGAAGATGGCAATCAAGTCGTAGAGGCTCCGACGAATTGAAGGGAGACGCATCGGAAGGTGCGTCTTTTTCTTTTGTACATTCTGTTAACGTTTTTCTAAACCCGTTTACAAGCCCTCTTTCCAGGCGTACACTAAACTCGTTTTTGAACTGATTGGAAAGAAGGAATGTATGATGCAAGACTCACTCTCCACACGTGAGATGTGGCAAAAGGACATCTCGGCCGGAATTACAGTTGGCGTGGTCGCCATCCCGCTCGCCATGGCATTTGCCATCGCCTCAGGGGTCCCGCCGGTGTACGGGCTCTACACGTCCATTTTTGCCGGAATCCTCGTCAGCCTGTTCGGGGGTTCGACGTTCCAGATTGCCGGACCGACGGGAGCGTTCATCCCAATCGTCTCGGGTGTCGTCCTCGCATATGGATATGAAGGATTGCTCGTCACGACCGTTCTCGCCGGTATGTTGCTACTCCTCATGAGCGTGCTTCGGGTCGGACGGCTCATCCGCTTCATGCCTCGTGCCGTCACCATTGGCTTTACGGCTGGGATCGCGGTCGTCATCTTCGTCGACCAGCTCGATGAGTTGTTCGGGGTCACGTTTGAGAAGGCACCGCACTTTCATGAGAACTTGCTTCGCCTCGGTCAGGCGTTGCCTGAAGCGTCCGTGTGGCCGATTGTCATTGCCGGAATCGGCTTTTTAACGCTTTGGCTCGTACCGAAGCTGCCGTTCCGTTTACCGCTTTTACTCATGGCGATGCTCGTCCCGACGTTTGTCAGTGTCCTCATCCCGGGTGAGGTCGCGACCATCGGAAGTGCCTACGGTGGCATCCCGAGCGGACTGCCAACATTCAACTGGCTCGCGATTGACATCAACCTGATCACAACACTCCTCCCGTCCGCGTTCGCCATTGCCTTCCTTGGCGCACTCGAGTCACTTCTTTCGGGAACGGTCGCCGACGGGATGGCAGGGACGAAGATGAAGCCGGACAAGGAACTGTTCGGGCAAGGGCTCGCGAACGTGATCACGCCGTTCTTCGGTGGGATCCCATCGACAGGTGCCATCGCTCGGACGGCGACGAACATTCAGGCGGGAGCGGTCAGTCGACGCGCCGGTGTCATCCACGGGATTACGGTGCTCGTTGCGGTCCTCGTCCTCGCCCCGTTTGCGAGTTATGTACCACTCGCTGCACTCGCTCCGATTTTGATGCGGGTCGCCTGGAACATGTCCGAACGCCATCACGTGATGGCGATGTTGCGTCATCGTTCATCCGAGTCGCTCGTCCTTCTTGTCACATTACTATTGACGGTATTCGTCGACTTGGTCGTCGCCGTCGAGGTCGGCGTCATCTGTGCGCTCGCGCTATTTGCGAAACGAATGGCCGATACGATTGATGTACGCGAACGGACAGAACGGTACGTCACGCGGGATGGCCAAATCGTCTTCAGTGTCGAAGGTCCGCTCTTCTTCGGTGCGGTCGAGTTGTTCGAGCACGTCCTCCATCACATTCATCGGGAACCGAACGTGTTCATCTTCAACTTCCACCGCTGTCCGGTCATCGACGTGACCGCGGTCGAGGAGTTGCGTCGTGTCGTCACCGAACTGAAAGCAGCCGAACGTCACGTCATCTTCGCGCACTTGTCGCCATCGGTCCGCGCGACGCTTGCTCACTATGGTCTGCTCGACGGAATCGAGACGTTCGAGACGACCCAGGAAGCGATCGAGGCGTCTTAACGAACGGACAAGATGTCGGTGAACGGGACGCGGCGCACCTCGCCGTCGAACAGCTCGACCTCGCGCTCGGCGTAATAGATGGCATGGACGTAGCCGCGCATGCTTGTCGTCAAGCCGTCTACGAACAAGGTCACCTCGACTTGATCGCCTTCACGGATAGCCCGTTCGAGCTCGGTCTGCCAGAGATAGAGGAGCTGTTCGTCCAAATCGGGCAGTTCGATTTTTTGGATTTGTGCATAATAACGTTTCAGTAGGGCGACGTGCTCGGGCATGAGAAATGGGATCCATTTCAACTCACCCCGGTCACGATAGCGGGTCTTGCTCATGAGGAATCGCCTCCTTGTTTATGTCCGCCGATTAAACGTTGGCGCGTCCGGAGCGGACTGTCTTTTAGTAGGCTCGATGCCGGTCGGATCGTGCCGCGACCGAACCGGACGTTCAAGCCGTCAATCAAATCGAGGAAGTCGAGCCGTTTCGCCTTCGCCCATTCGTCTTCGAAGAACGATAACTGGACGTGGTCGCTCCGCGGCTCGAGCTTGCCGAGAGCGACCGAGACGTATCGGACGGCCTCCGTCTCTTCCCAGCCGTCTAAAAATAGCTGCAATAAGATCGGGAGAAACTCTTGCTCGTCCGCTGTGAAGCGGGGGAGCTTCTTTTGTTTACTGAAGCCACTCCGGTCGCTCGTCCGCGTATAGCGTACCCCGAGGTGAATCGTCCCTCCGACGAGTCCCGTTTGCCGTGTCCGCATCCCGACCTCGACCGCGATCGCCTGTAAGACGAGCCGAATTGCGGAATACGTCGTGTAGTCTTTCATGAGGGTGATGCCGTGTCCGATCGACTTCGGTCGCATCCGTTTCGCACCGAACAAGGAGCTCGCCGGCAGGATGGTCGGCGACTCGTCGATGCCCCAGGCGTGATGCCAAAGTTCTGCACCGATGACACCGAACTTTTCATGAAGGGATTCGAGCGGATAACGGGCCAAGTCTCCAATCGTCCAGATGCCGAGCCGCTGAAGGTGGACCGCCATCTTCGTGCCGACGCCCCACATCTTCTCAACCGGGGCCGGATGGATGAGTCGTTCGACATCTTGGAGAAGGCACGTGGCGACCCCTTTCTTTTTCGCATGCAAATCGAGGACGAGCTTGGCGAGGACGTTGTTCGGTCCGATGCCGATGGTGACGGGAATCCCTGTATAGCGAAAAATCGTCGCACGCATGAGGTGGGCGACGTGCTCGTCACTTCCGAACAGTCGCTCCGTCCCGGTCATGTCGACGAGCGTCTCGTCAATCGAATAGACGCGAATCGCCTCGGGCGGGGCGAACTGATGGAGGATGTGGATGATTTGGATGGAAACGTTCAAATAATGACTCATCCGCGCCTCGGCATAGAGGACGTCTTGCCGTTCGTGCCACGGGAGGCGGTCGATGTGGAAGCGACGTGACCCGGTCTTGATGCCGAGCTGTTTCATCTTCGGGGTCGCTGCGAGGACGAGCGCCCCACTGTCCCGGAGGTTCGAGAGGACGACGAGCTTCGTGTGATAAGGATTTTTGTTGCGCGCGGCACACTCACAACTCGCATAGAACGAGACGCTGTCGATACAAAAGATTCGTCTGCGCATCGTCACCACTCCTTTTTTACGAACAAATGTTCTGTTTTTTTTCATCGTAACACGGTCTCACGTCATCTCAAATAGTGAATTGAAAATATTTTTACAAAGATTTTTTGAAAATTACCCAAAATTTATAGGTTTTCACGTGTCTAAAAACCAACTTTTAGGAAGTTTTCGTAAAAGAGTATCCGAATTGGTTCGATTTTCGTTATAATAGACTAGTATGTAAGTGATGAATTGATAGAAAGATGGAGGCTATTAGTGTGATCCAATTTGTAAAACAGTTAACGAATGATCAAAGCCGGCGTTTGAAAGCGTATGAACGACGGGTCGCGCGTATTAATGGATTAGAGGCAACGATTAAAGCCCTCTCGGATGACGAGATGCGTACATATACGGAGACGCTCAAAGCACGTCTCTTAGATGGAAAAAAAGTGGATGACATCGCGGAAGAAGGGTTCGCTCTCGTCCGAGAAGCGTCGGTCCGTGTGCTCGGCATGCGTCACTATGACGTCCAGCTCATCGGTGGATTTGCCCTCCTCGAAGGGAACATCTCGGAGATGCCGACCGGGGAAGGGAAGACGCTCGTCGCCGCCTTACCGAGTTACGTCAAGGCACTCGAAGGAAAAGGCGTCCATGTCATCACGGTGAACGATTATTTGGCGAGACGTGACGCTGAACAGATCGGGAAGATTCATGACTTCCTCGGGTTGACGGTCGGCTTGAACGTACCAGACATCGAGGCGGACGAGAAGCGTTCTGCGTATAAGGCAGACATCACGTATGGGGTCGGGACGGAGTTCGGATTCGACTACTTGCGTGACAACCTTGTCCATAAGCCGGAAGAACGGGTCCAACGCCCGTTCCATTTCGCAATCGTCGATGAAGTCGACAGCATCTTGATCGATGAGGCGAAGACACCGCTCATCATCGCGCAAAAGGACCGATCGCACATTCGTTTGAAACAATTGGCGCAACAGATCATTTCCGAGTTCGGTGAGACCGATTACGAGGTCGACCTCGAGTCGAGATCTGCGACGTTCACGGAAGAAGGAATCGTCAAGATTGAAGAGCTGTTCGCCATCGACAATCTGTTCAGCGCCTCACATCAGGTGCTCTATCACTATCTCGTCCAGGCGCTCCGGGCGAACGTCTTGTTCGAGCTCGACGTCGACTATATCGTCCGTGAAGACAAGATTGAACTGATCGATTTGTTCACGGGACGCGTCATGGAAGGGCGGAGCTTGTCGGAAGGGTTGCATCAGGCGCTCGAGGCGAAAGAAGGCGTCACGATCACCGAAGAGAACAAGACGACGGCGGAAATTACGATCCAGCACTATTTCCGCATGTATCCGCTCGTCGGTGGGATGACGGGGACGGCCCAGACGTCACGCCAAGAGTTTTTGAAGACGTACAACATGGACGTCGTCCAAGTACCAACGAATCGCGAACGTCAACGTGTCGACCATCCGGACCGCATCTTCATGACGACCGAGCAAAAGTATGCGGCGGTCACTGAGAAAGTGGCAGAACTGCATGAGACGGGACGTCCTGTCTTGATTGGGACGACCTCGATCGCACAGTCAGAAGCGATCAGCAAGCACTTGAAGAAGAAGCGGATCGAGCATGACGTGTTGAACGCGAAGACGGTCGCTCAGGAAGCGGACATCATCGCAGACGCCGGTCAGTTCGGCAAAGTGACGATTGCGACGAACATGGCCGGACGCGGGACGGACATCACGCTCGATGCAAAAGCGAAGGAAGCAGACGGTCTCTTCGTCGTCGGGACGGAGCGCCACGAGTCAAAACGTGTCGACAATCAGCTCCGCGGTCGTTCGGGACGTCAAGGCGACCCGGGTGCGACCGAGTTCTTCGTCTCGCTCGAAGATGAGATCGTGAAACGCTATGCGGCGCAGAAGCTAGAACGCATAGAGAAGAAATTGAAGCCGAACGCGATAGGCGAGGTCTCATCGAAAGATGCGATCGAAATCATCGAATATGCGCAGACGACGATCGAAGGACTTGGCGTCTCGATTCGGGACTACTTGTTCAAACTCGACGATGTCTTGAACGAGCAACGCAATATCATTTATACAATTCGCAATCAGGCCGTCAACGCCGACGCGGATGCCATCACGAAAAACGTCCTCGGCATGATGCGTCTCGCTCTCGAAAACAGCATCGACATGCATGTATCGGATGAACTCGTGCCTGAGGAATGGCCGATCGATGAGTTGAAGGAAGACTTGCGCTACTTGACGATGCAGGAGCCGACATGGGCAAATGACATCGCGGATACGCGTGAACTGAAGGATGCCTTAAACGATTGGATGGAGACCATCATCGCTACGACGGCGTCACGCCTCGAACAGGACGACATCGTCCTCTTCGCGAAAGAGTCGCTTCTTCGTGCCGTCGACATGAAGTGGACGGATCATTTGACGACGATGAGCGGATTGAAAGAAGGGATCGGTCTTCGTAGCTACGGTCAGGAAGACCCGAGCCGTCAGTTCGGGAAAGAAGGACTTGAAATCTTCGAACAGACGTATATCAATATCGCACGGGATGTCACGACGGAACTATGCCAGCTCGACCGCTACTTTGCAGAGATGGCAGAGGAGGAAGTATAATGTTAGGATTTCGTAAACGTAAACAAATCGAGACAGGAAATAAAGAGGAAGGACGCCAATTGACGCTCGTCATCGACGATGCGATGGGGATTCCGAAAGAGGATGAGTACGTCTTCCGTTACCACGCGAAACGACTTCCCGCACTTCTCGACAACCAGCTCTCGATCGAGTTGTTGAATGCCGAGTCGCTCGGACATGACTTGTCAATCGTGGCGTTGTTCCGCAATACGCTTCCGAGCTCGTTCGAGATCAACGAGTTGCCGGTCCTCTTGTTGGACGCGAACAACGTCCCGATCGGACGGAAGGTACTAGGGCGTTCTGAACTGCCGAGCTTTGAAGCGTGGACGAGCAAGCCGGTCTACTTGGACTTCTTCTTGGATGAGATGTTCGGCGAGGTGGAGTCGTACGACTCGCTCCGACTCGTCTTCCAAATGAACCCGATTGACCCGCTACAACTCGTATCACCGGAAGAAGAAGCGACATTCTCGAAACGAGCATGGCAACAGCTCATGCGGACGAATATCTCGACGCCACCGGTCGGGGAGAACGAGTTCAATTTGATGCTCGTCTCAGTAGAGAAAGAAGAGACGAACGTCACGGCGACGATTCTCCTCCGCAACGGTTATGACCGCCACTTGAACGTCGAGAAACTCCCGCTTGAACTCGTAAGTGGCGAGGACGTGGTCGGCTTCACGATGATTCGTCTCGAAGAGCCAGTCCATGGTAAACATGCGTACCCGATATCGGTCACGTTTGAAGAAATTGAGGGCGATGGACCGTTCACCGTTCGTATTAAACAATGATAGGAGAATAGACCTGATTTCTATAAAAAGAAATTAGGTCTATTTCTATACAAAAATTTAATAGGAGGGAAAGACAGCTGATGTTATATTGAATATGGTTAGACAATTATCAACCAGAAAAAGGGGACAATCACATGAAAACCGCATTGAAATGGTCGATCGCGACCGCGCTCGTGTTACCAACCGTTTTGCCGCTACAGGCACCGAACGTCTTGGCAGAAGTGGACGAGGATATCGTCAAGCTCCGTTTCTTAGAGACGACAGACTTACATACGAACATCACGAACTACGACTACTTCCAAGACAAGGTCGACAACACGATCGGGTTGACGAAAGTCGCGACACTCATCAATGAACATCGTACAGCCGCTGGGGAAACGAACACGTTCTTGTTCGATAACGGGGATACGATTCAGGGGACACCGTTTGGCGATTACGTCCGTGAGAGCCAAGCTGGAAAAAATGAAGTGTTTGAACATCCGATGTACAAGGCGATGGCGGCACTCAACTACGATGCCGTCACACTCGGGAACCATGAATTCAACTTTGGTCTCGAATTCTTATACAACGCGATGGAAGGGTCGAAAGGGAAACTTCGCTTCGTCAACTCGAACGTCAACGATCTAGAAGGCAACCCGATCGTCTCGAAGTTCAACGTGGATGGACAAGAGGTCCAAATCATCGAACGAACGGTTACAGACATGGATGGGGAAACACATACAATCAAGGTCGGTGTGTTCGGAGTCGTCCCTCCGAAAATCATGTCATGGGATTCGGGGAACCTTCAAGGTCGTGTGACGACAGAGGATATCATCCCTTCGGCACGTGAAGCGGTACAAAAATTGAAAGACCAGGGAGCGGACGTCGTCGTCGCCCTCGCGCATTCAGGTATCGGTGAAAGTGCAGCCCTCGCAGACGAGCAACTCGACAGCGAGGAGAACGTCGGTTACGCGCTCACGAAGATTGACGGACTCGACATGGTCATGACAGGGCATCAACACGGTCGCTTCCCAGATGCGAAAGGTATGTTCGCCTCGTTCCCGAACGTCGACATGACGAAAGGGACAATCAATGGCAAACCGGTCGTCATGGCGAATAACCAAGGGAAAGACCTCGGCGTCATCGACTTCGAGCTCGAACTCGTAGATGGGAAATGGCAAATCATCGATGCATCAGCAACGCTCGACACGGTGACGGCTGATACGGCGGTCGACCCGTCGATTCAAGCGTTGATTGAAGACGACCACTTGGCGACAATCGACTATATCAACCAACCGGTCGGTGAGATTCAAGACGACATCCAAAGTTACTTCGCACTCGTCCGTGATGATGCATCAGTCCAGTTCGTGACGAATGCACAGAAATGGTATGTCGAGAAAGAACTCGAGACGAACCCGGAACTTTCAGCGTATAAAGAGTTGCCACTGTTGTCAGCGGGCGCACCGTTCAAAGCCGGTGGCCGTGAATTGACGGATGCGAGCTACTACACGAACATCCCGAAAGGGCAAATCGCTTTGAAAAACGTCGCGGACCTTTATGTGTATCCGAACACGCTCGAAGTCGTCAAAGTGACAGGAAAAGATGTCATGGACTGGCTCGAGATGTCAGCGGGTGCGTTTGACCAAATCGAAGAAGATGGCGAAAATTTACTCAACCTTCAATTCCGTAGCTACAACTTCGACATTCTCGACGGCTTGACGTATGAGATTGATGTCACGGGTCCTGCGAAGTTCGATGTCGGCGGGAAGCTCGTCAACGAGAATGCGAACCGCGTGAAAAATGTCGAATATAACGGACAACCGATCAAGATGGACCAGGAGTTCTTGGTCGCGACGAACAACTATCGCGCCGGTTCTTCATCGTTCCCAGGCCTCGGTGGCGGGAAGAACATCGTCTATCGCTCAGCGTACGAGACACGTAACGTCATCTCGGACTACATTATCGAAAGTAAAGACAAGTTAGACTACAAAGCCGACAACAACTGGAAGATTGTCGCGGACGCGAAACGTTCGGTGACATTTGAAACAGCGGATGCAGGTAATCAGTACTTGAACCTTTACGAAGGAATCGAAGCGACAGACGCGACGCGTGAAGATGCGGCAGGTCGTCTCTTCCGCACCTATACGACTGAGCTCGAAGCGGCACCCGTTGACTTGGTACTCTCGGTCGATGTGATCAAGCCGGGTGCAAAAGTCGTTACCGGGAAGACGGCTCCATCTGCGAACGTGACGTTGAAAGATGGCAAGACGGTCCTCGCGACGACGAAAGCCGATGCACAGGGCATGTACCGTTTGACGGTCAAACCGCTCAAACTCCGTCAGTCGTTGACGATTGAAAGCGAATTGAATGGCAAGACGATGACAGAAACGAAAGTCGTCGGTGCAGGATTCGTCGGAGTGCCAGCGATTTCGAAGCGCTTGACATATACGAACACAAACGTTTTGACAGGAACGACTTCACCGGGTGCTAAAATGGTATTGAAACGTGATGGGAAACGAATCGCCTATGCGACGGCTGACACAGCAGGTAAATTTGAGTTCACAAAACGAATTGGTTTCGTTGCGGCAAGCTATGAAATCGAAGCGAAAGATGTCACAGGTAAAGTAGTGGAAACTAAATCGTTTGTTCTCGAAGAACCTAAAGTGGTGACGCCGAAAAACACGAAAGGTGTGAAAATCGGTACTCGTGCATTGATTGGAAAAACGACACCGGGCGCGAAGGTCGTCTTGAAGGATGCCAAAGGTAAGCAAGTGGCGAAAGTGAAAGCGAGCTGGGCGGGAACGTATACGTTCACATTCAAAAAAGGTCTTGCGAAAGGAACGTATAAAGTCATCGCGAGTGACTATGATGGTTCTGGTGCAAAACAAGCTACATTCAAACTAAAATAAGAGTTGAACGACGTCCGATTCGGGCGTCGTTTTTTGTCGGATAAAAGTGTCTAAAATGTGAATGAAAGTCCTTACGTTATCGTTATATATTATGTATAATCAATCGTGTAATCGGTTACATGACACATGTAAACTTAAGAGCTGACGGGGATCGGCTGCATACGTACGGAAAAGGGGACTGACAGATGATTACATTCTTCGTCGCACTCGCACTACTTTTGGTCGGGTATTTGGTATACGGTCGTTACGTCGAGAAGACGTTCGGCATCAAGTAGGAGCGGACGATGCCCGCCTACGCTTCCCAGGACGGCATCGACTACACGCCGATGGGCAAGAAACGGAACTCGATGATCCAGCTGCTCAACATCGCCGGCGTCGGACCGATCTTCGGGCCGATCATGGGGGCGCTCTATGGACCGGTCGCCTTCCTTTGGATCGCGCTCCCACTCTTCGGGGTCTCCTACGTGCTCACGAACATGGACTTCCAGATGCTCTGGCAGTACTTCAACTGGGCGAACCAGACGACGGCGGTCATCGCGCTCTTCGTCGGGGCGATGTATCTCTATATCAAAGGACGCAACCACTACATCGCGCTCCTTCCGGGGACGTTCATGTTGTATGCGGTCTGGTTCTACATCTTGACGGCGCCGATCGGCTTCAAGCTCGATGGGGTCCTGCCGTACGTCATCTCGACACTCGGGACGCTGACGCTGCTCGTCCTATTCCATAAGCGGGCACGCGCGATGCGGGCGGCACAGATGGAGTGTGACATTCCAGTGAAAGAAGTCGCATAATTTTAACACGGGCCAATCTGTGGTCCGTGTTTTTGATTGCTTTCAAATCGGGAACTGTCCATACTAGAGGGAACAGTTAAGAAAGGTGGGAGCATATGGAACAAAAGCAACTAAAAGAGATGCTCCATGCCGACACGTTCGGGGAAGAGATTGCGAGCGCGATCACGCACGGCTTAGGAGTCATCTTCAGCATCGTCGCCCTCGTCTTACTCGTCATGAGTGCGACGGAAAGCGGGAGCACGTGGAACGTCACCGCGGTCAGCGTGTTCGGGGTATCGATGATTTTACTCTACCTCTTCTCGACACTCATGCACGCCATCCCGCATCCACGGGCGAAACGGGTGCTACAAGTGTTCGACCACGCGGGCATCTACTTACTCATCGCCGGAAGCTACACACCGTTCGCCCTTGTGACCCTTCACGGGACGCTCGGTTGGATTCTTTTTGGGATTGTGTGGGGTGTGGCGATTCTCGGGATCGTCTGGAAGCTATTTTCGACCGGGAAGTACATGTGGGTATCGAATGTGACATATCTCGCACTCGGCTGGATCTGTATTATCGCCATCCGTCCATTGTACGAATCACTCGGACATCAAGGATTCATGCTTCTCCTCGCGGGAGGGATCGCCTATTCGGTCGGAATCGTGTTTTATGTGTGGCAAAAATTGCCGTTCAATCATGCGATTTGGCACTTGTTCGTGTTAGCGGGAAGTGTGCTCATCTTCCTCAGTATTCTGCTCTATGTCGCACCTTCGACAAGCCTATAAGACAGCCGTCCTACGGGGCGTTTGTCTTTTTTGAAAGCGAAGGAAGAAAGTGTTGAAAACGGTTACAAAAATACAGACGAATTGACGTTTGTGTGTCATAATAATTTCAGACATCATCATAGAGATAGATGGGTGTAAAAGTAAGGGGGACAATCAGATGGAAAAAGTGTTGCGCGATGGATTTATCTACATGTCACAAAACAAAACACTCAACAGTTTGGCAAAGAAATATGGCCTACGATTTGGTGCATCACGCTTTGTAGCAGGTGAAGACTTTAAGGCGTCTGTTCCGACGATTCGCGAACTAAACGCGAAGGGCTTGTCGGTCACAGTCGATCATCTCGGGGAATTTATTCAGACAGTCGAAGAAGCAAATACGAATCGCGATGAAATTATTCGTGCGGTTGAAATTATGGCAGAAGAGAAATTAGATGCCTATATGTCACTCAAACTGACGTCACTCGGATTCGATATATCGGACGAGTTGATCGAAGACAACATGCGTCACATTTTGACGGTCGCACGAGAAGTAGGGGTCTTTGTGGCCATCGATATGGAAGATGAGCAGCGTTGTGAGAAAACGCTTGAGCTGTTCAAAAAGCTGAAAGCGGAATTTGATGGCCTCGGGACGGTCATCCAATCGTACTTGTACCGCTCAGAAGATGATATTAATCATCTCGCGCCGCTCAAGCCGAACCTCCGCATTGTCAAAGGGGCATATAAAGAGCCAGCGACGGTCGCGTTCCCAGAAAAAGAGGACGTCGACCACAATTACTTGAAACTCGTCAAACTCCACCTTGCGAACGGAAACTACGCATCCATCGCGACACACGATGACCATATGATTGACGACGTGATCGAACACGTCAAAGAAAACAACATTTCGCTCGACCAGTTCGAGTTCCAGATGTTATACGGCATCCGCGTCGAGCGTCAACTCGAGCTCGTGCGCCAAGGATACAAAGTCCGTGTCTACGTGCCATACGGTCGTGACTGGTACGGTTACTTCATGCGCCGTCTCGCGGAACGTCCGGCGAACGTGGCGTTCGTGTTAAAAGGAATGGTGAAGAAATGAGAAAAGCACGAACATCTGTCGAGGATGTTCGTGCTTTTTTAATGTATTGATAACGTCGATTTGTTCGGTCCTCTATATAGCGGAGGTGCTACGGTTTCTTGTTCTCGTCCTCACTTACCCAAAACTCCGGACCGATTTGATCGGACAGCCAAAAGAACAGTTCTTGATGTTCTTCTGGATGCACATCATGCAGAGCACCTGGATTGAATATATACTGTTTATTTTGAATAAAGTCTTTTCGGATGAAATCAGTCATATGGTACGGACCATATCCGTAGGAAGTATTTACGTCAGGCGGAGGATTTTCTTCCATTCGAATAGACATATGTGCTTGCGCTAAAAATGTAAACATTCGCGCGAGAGCGAGATAGCCTTCGGCGTTGCTAACGAAGTTGACGCCTGCTTCATTCAAATTGATTTCCATCTTGGCATCATGGTCAAAATGCGGATCGAACTCTAAAATATCTTCGTCGTGCTCTTCGTCGTACGCATCATCATTGTATTGGTTTGTCATTGACTAGCCTCTATATTTACCTATTTGTCATTATTATACTCAGTGTACGACGTAGATGGTCAGGTTGTTTTTCAGTGCCAGGTAAATGCGTCCGTCGGCACCCTGACTCATGCAGGATTGCCTGCTGAAAGCACGGGCGCCGAAAGAATGCACTGCACAAAAAGAAGACTCAGCTACGAACTGAGTCTTCGATCGATTATCCGTTCACGACCGTCCCACCGTTGACGTGAATGACTTGACCACTGACATATGTCGAATCATCGCTTGCGAGATAGACGTATGCTGGTGCGAGTTCAGCCGGTTGCCCCGGGCGCTTCATACCGGAAGAGTTCCCGAACGATTTCACTTTCTCCGCGTCAAACGTTGATGGGATGAGCGGTGTCCAAATCGGTCCCGGGGCGACCCCGTTGACACGAATCTTCTTATCCGCCAAGTTTTTGGCGAGGGAGCGGGTGAAAGCCGTGATGGCGCCTTTCGTCGACGCATAGTCGATCAGTTGGTCGTTTCCTTCATATGCCGTGATAGAGGTCGTATTGATGATGCTCGCCCCTTCTTTTAAATAAGGGAGAGCCGCTTTCGTTAAGTAAAACATGCTGAAGATGTTCGTGCGGAACGTCTTCTCGAGTTGTTCGTCCGAGATATCGAGGAGCGATTCCTGCGGATGCTGCTCGGCGGCGTTGTTGACGAGAATATCGATGTGTCCGAACGTTTCGAGCGTCTCTTCGACAACTTGCTGGCAGAATGAAGATTCCCCGAGATCCCCTTGAAGGAGCAGACAGGCTTGACCTAAGTCCTCGATCCGTTCTTTCGTCGCTTCCGCGTCCTCAAGTTCGTTTTGGTCTTTGTAGACGATGACGGAATTCGCGCCTTCATGGGCGAAGAAAATGGCGACCGACTTCCCAATCCCAGAATCCCCACCTGTGATGATAGCGACCTTATCTTTTAACTTGTCACTTCCTTTATAATCTTCTCGTTCATAGATGGGGAAAGGTTCCATCTTCGAATCGATCCCTGGTTGATGCGCCTGTTCTTGGGCACTCTTTTGGAACGACTCAAAATCCTTTCGATTGCCGGTAGTATTTAGACGATTATCACGCATTCATACATTCCCCTTTCTGATATTTGACTCTTTTTGTTTATACCACACCCGTTGAAAACTAATCGTTCAATCAAAAAATGGAATGAAATTGAAAAATGAACGCTTGCGAATGAATGTTCATTCATTTATGATAGAAGAGTAAACACGATGGTGATTGCGATTTTTTTTACGCGTGAAATGAATCACTATTCATTCTCATTTTAGGGGGGAACACTATGACGAGTCACATCGAACAATCAACCGACCTCCGTTTGACGAACTCAATTCGTTTTGCGGTCGTCATCGGTTCAGGAGTAATGGGGGCGGGGATTGCGGCTCTCTTGGCGAACGCGGGGATACGTTCGCTCATGCTCGACATCGTACCACGTGAATTGACAGCCAAAGAGGAAGCGAAAGGATTGACGCTCGAGTCACCTGAAGTACGGAATCGTATCGCCTCAGAAAACCGGCAAAAGCTATTGAAACAAAATCCAGCACCACTCGCGACAGCCGACCACCTCAACTTCATCGAAGTCGGGAACTTAGAGGATGACTTGGAGCGCTTGAAAGAAGCGGACTGGATCATCGAAGTCGTCGTCGAGCGCCTCGATGTGAAGCAACAGCTCTTCGAGAAGATTGCACCTTACATCCGTGAAGATGCGATCCTCAGCTCGAACACGTCAGGGATTTCAATCGAAGCGATGGCAAGTGCCCTTCCGGAAGGATTGAAATCACGCTTCCTCGGCACGCACTTCTTCAACCCACCGCGTTACTTGAAGTTGCTCGAACTCATCCCGACGGAGCAGACAGCCCGTCCGGTCATCGACTTCATGTCACGTTTCGCGGAAGACCGTCTCGGAAAAGGTGTCGTCGAAGCAAAAGACACACCAAACTTCATCGGGAACCGCATCGGGACGTACGGCCTTCTCGTCACGTTCGAAGAGATGCTCAAGCAAAACGCCTCAATCGGAGAAATGGATTCAATCACGGGTCCACTCATCGGTCGTCCGAAATCGGCGACGTTCCGCACACTTGACGTCGTCGGAATCGACACGTTCGTCCACGTGGCAGGTAACGTCTATGAGACACTCGAATCAGGCGAAGAGAAGGACACGTTCGACGTTCCCGCAGAAATGAAGCAACTCGTCGAAAAAGGCTGGATTGGACAAAAGGCCGGTCAAGGCTTTTATAAGAAAGAAGGCAAGGTCATTCAGGAATTGAACCTTCAGACGTTCGAATACGAACAATTGAAAGCGATTACAGGTGCTGAACTCGATCAAATCAAGTCACTTCCTGGATCGAAGGCGAAATTGAAAGGTGCTATCTTTAACAAAGGTCGCATCGGACAACTGCTCTGGCCAATCACGGCGAAGACGCTCGCTTACTCGGCGCGTCTCACTGGAGAAATCGCCGATACGATCGTCGCTATCGATGACGCGATGAAGTGGGGCTTCGGTTGGAAGTTTGGACCGTTCGAAATGTGGGATGCCCTCGGTGTTGAAAAATCAGTCGAGCGCATGAAAGCGGAAGGTTATGACGTCCCGGCATGGATCGATGAGATGCTTGCTGCAGGTAATACGTCATTCTACAAGGGAGACCAGTATTACGATAAAGCGTCGAAGGCGTATGTCGAGAAGACCGTCAACCCGAAAGAATTGAAACTCAAACCGCTCGCAAAATCAAACGGTATCATCTTAGAGAACGGTGGGGCACGCCTCGTCGATATCGGCGATGACGTCGTCGCACTTGAATTCACCTCACCAAACAACGCAATCGGAGTCGACATCATGCAGATGATTGAACAATCGATCGACCGTGTCGAGCAAGACTTCAAAGGGATGGTCCTCGCCAACGATGGCAAGAACTTCTGTGTCGGCGCGAACCTTGCGATGATGCTTATGGAAGCAGAAGACGAGAACTGGTTCGAACTCGATTGGATCATCAACAAGTTCCAACAAGCCGTTCAAAAGATTCGCTATTCAAGTCGCCCGGTCGTCGCCGCACCATACGGCATGACGCTAGGTGGTGGGACGGAAATCAGCTTGCCGGCAGCGCGTATGCAAGCCGCGCTTGAGACATACATGGGTCTCGTCGAAGTCGGGGTCGGACTCATCCCAGGTGGGGGCGGAAACGTCAACACGTATCGTCGTCTCCTTGAGCAGACGCCAAAATCGATGCAAAACATTGAGAAGGCTGCACAGCAGACGTTCGAGAACATCGCGATGGCGAAAGTATCGAAGTCGGCATTTGATGCGAAGACGCTCGGTTACCACCGTGCGGTCGACGGAATCTCAATGAACCGTGACCACTTAACGTTCGATGCGAAACAGACGGTCCTTGAACTGGCTGACGGGTACACGGCACCCGTTCGCGAGAAGTTACCGGTCGTCGGTCAAACGGGTAAAGCGACGCTCGAACTCGCGGCGTATGAAATGTTCTATGGTGGTTATATTTCAGAGCACGATTTGAAGATCGCGAAGAAACTCGCACACGTCATCAGCGGTGGCGATTTGGCATACGGTACGCTCGTCGACGAGCAGTACTTCCTCGACATCGAGCGTGAAGCCTTCTTGAGCCTCATCGGGGAGCCGAAGTCGCAACAACGGATGCAACATATGCTCGTGAAAGGCAAACCACTACGGAACTGATAAAGGGGGACAAAACAGATGAGGGAAGCAGTCATCGTAGCCGGCGCACGGACGCCGGTCGGAAAAGCAAAGCGCGGTTCGTTCCGTAACGTTCGTTCGGACGAGCTCGCGGGATATGCCATCAAGGCAACGCTTGAGCGTTCAGGATATAAAGGCCCGATTGATGACGTCATCATGGGTTGTGCGATGCCAGAAGCGGAGCAAGGGATGAACATCGCTCGCTATGCGGCGGTCCGGGGGGGACTGTCGCACGAAGTACCAGCGATTACCATCAACCGCTACTGCTCGTCAGGCCTTCAAGCTATTGCGGATGCAGCGGCAAAAATCATGATCGGTCAAGCGACGGCAATCATCGCCGGCGGTATGGAATCGATGAGCCAAGTCCCGATGGGTGGTCACGTCATCCGTCCAAACCCACACATCATGGAGACGGCACCAGAGTACTACATGAGCATGGGTCATACGGCAGAACGTGTCGCGGCTGAATATAATATCTCGCGTGAGGACCAAGATGCATTCGCCATCAACAGTCACCAAAAAGCGGCGGCAGCCATCGCAGGTGGCAAGTTCCAAGAAGAGATTGCCCCTGTGACGGTCATCGAGCACGTACTCGGTGAAGACGGAAAAGTCGCTGAAGTGGAGAAAGTCGTGAAGCATGACGAAGGTGTCCGTGCCGACTCGACGGTTGAAGCGCTAGGCAAACTCCGTCCTGCGTTCAAAATCAAAGGTTCGGTCACAGCAGGTAACGCCTCACAAGTTTCAGACGGAGCGGCAGCTGTCCTCGTCATGGAGCGTGAAGAAGCAGAACGCCAAGGGTTACAACCGATGGCGAAGTTCCTCTCGTTCGCGGTCGGCGGTGTCCGCCCGGAAGTGATGGGAATCGGTCCGATCGTCGCCATTCCAAAAGCACTCGAGATGGCTGGTGTGAAGTTAGAAGAGGTCGGATTGTTCGAGTTGAACGAAGCGTTCGCGAGTCAGTCACTCGGTGTCATCCGGGAACTCGGAATTGATCCGTCGAAAGTAAACGTGAACGGAGGCGCTATCGCCCTCGGCCACCCGCTTGGATGTACAGGAGCAAAACTTTCGGTCTCGATCTTGCATGAGATGAAACGACGCAATGAGAAGTATGGGGTTGTCACGATGTGTATCGGCGGCGGTATGGGCGCGGCTGGTGTCTTCGAATTACTTTAAGGGGGAATCGGATATGGAACGTACAGAACATGAATTGATTAAAGGCGGTAGCTTCGTCATTGACGAACTCGACGCAGCGCGTCTCTTCACTCCAGAGGATTTTTCAGATGAGCATAAGATGATCGGGGACACGACAGCAGGATTTGTTGATGACCGTGTCATGCCAGTCCTCGGACGCATCGAGAAACATGAGTTCGACCTCTCAGTCGAATTGTTGAAAGAAGCAGGAGAGCTCGGACTCCTCGGAGCAGACGTTCCAGAAGAGTACGGTGGCTACCAGCTCGATAAAATCTCATCTTCCATCATTACGGAGCGTTTTGCGAAAGCGCGTTCGTTTGCACTCAGCTACGGCGCACACGTTGGGATTGGGACGCTCCCGATCGTCTTCTTCGGATCAGAAGAGCAAAAACACAAGTACTTGCCAAAACTTGCGACAGGCGAATGGATTGCAGCTTACGCACTCACTGAGCCGGGCTCAGGATCTGACGCCCTCGGTGCGAAGTCAACAGCTGTCTTGAACGAGGCGGGCACGCACTACGTCTTGAACGGTGAGAAGCAATGGATTACAAACGCTGGTTTCGCAAACGTCTTCGTCGTCTACGCGAAAATCGATGGCGACAAGTTCAGTGCCTTCATCGTCGAGCGTGACTTCAAAGGAGTTTCAACAGGCGCAGAAGAGCAGAAGATGGGAATCAAGGGATCGTCGACACGTACGCTCATCCTTGAAGATGTTGAAGTACCAGTCGACAACCTTCTCGGTGAAGTCGGAAAAGGCCACGTCATCGCCTTCAACATCTTGAACGTCGGTCGTTACAAACTCGCAGTCGGAGCAGTCGGGTCTTCAAAACGTGCATTCGACCTCTCGGTACAATACGCGAACGAGCGCAAGCAGTTCAAGACACCGATCAGTCAATTCCCGCTCATCCAAGAAAAACTCGCAACGATGGCAGCGAATATCTATGCGATGGAAAGTTCGGTCTACCGTACAGGTGGCTTGTTCCAAGACAGCCTCGACGCACTCGGTGACGAGAATATGCGTGATGGATCGAAAGTTGCACAAGCGATCGCGGAATACGCGATTGAATGCTCACTCAACAAAGTGTTCGCTTCTGAAACATTCGACTATGTCGTCGATGAAGCGGTTCAAATCCACGGTGGATACGGATTCATGGCAGAATATGAAGTCGAGAACCTCTACCGTGACTCACGCATCAACCGAATCTTCGAAGGAACGAACGAAATCAACCGTTTAATCGTACCAGGTACGCTCCTCAAGAAAGCGATGAAAGGTGAATTGCCACTTCTCGCAGAAGCACAAAAACTTCAAAAAGAGCTCATGAGCTACATGCCACAAGAATTGGACGGCTCACCGCTCGCACGTGAGAAGATGCTCCTTGCGAACATGAAGAAAATCCACTTGATGGTCGCTGGTACAGCGGTACAGAAGTATCAACAAGACCTTCAAAACGAACAAGAAATCTTGGCGAAGATCGCAGACATGATCAGTGCCATCTACGCGCTTGAAGCAGCCATCGCTCGTACAGACAAAGCGATCGCACGTACAGGCGAAGAGAAGAACACGCTCAAAGTCCGCTACACAGAAATTTTTGCGGAGCAAGTATTCAAACAAGTCGAACTCATGGCGAAAGAAGTGTTGTACGCAGCGGCGTTTGGTGACGAGCAGCGTATGCTTCTCTCGGCGATGAAAAAGTTCAGCCGCTACCAGCCAATCAATGTAATCGGTACGAAGCGTGAAGTCGCAGCGAGCCTCATCAAAGCGAATAAGTTTATCGTCTAATCAAATTGACAGAAAGGGTGGACCGGACGCGGTCGGCCCTTTCTTTTTTTGAGCTCTGCCACGTACAATAGAGACGAGGGGGAGAGATGATGACAAAACGAGATGTATTACTCGACCGGATGGAACGAATTGGACGGTCCGTTGCCGAACATGACGGCACGCTCATGTTGCTTGCATTAGGATCGATTGGACAAGAGACGGAGCGGTTGGATGAGTATTCAGACCTCGATTTCTTTTTGATTGTCGAGGACGGGCATAAGGCACGCTTTATTGACCGACTTGACTGGCTCGAAGTCGAACCGCTTCACTATCAGTTCCAAAATACGAAAGACGGGCATAAAATCATGTATCATGACGGCATTTATGGCGAGTTCGCCGTGTTTGAACTGCACGAACTGGCGACCATCGCCTATACGCCAGGACGTGTCGTTTGGAGACGTGATGAGGCGCTAGATGTGTTCGCGACACCGGACCTCGCTATCGAGCGTCATACATCCTCTTATTACTACGAAGAAGCATTGACGAATCTATATGTGGGCTTGTTACGCGAACGTCGAGGGGAGACGCTTGCCGGATTCGAGCTCATCCAAGTCGCAGCCGTTCAAAATGTCTTGAAAGCAATCGGTGAACAAGGCGACGCCTTCAACCCGACACGTCGGGTCGAGTCGAGACATCCGCAGATGATTTCTTTCCTGTTGGGCGGGGTATTAGGATATGGCAGATCAGGCGTCGCGGCGTCGACCATCTTACGTTTTATCGAAGAGCGACATGTTGTCAACACGACGATGAAGCGAGAGATTGAGCGGTTGCTTGAGACGTGAATTGATTTCTCAGAATATGCTACATTGATGATAGAGGTGATGAACAGATGGTGACACTATACGGCTATCCACCATGCAGTACGTGCAAAAAAGCAGAAAAATGGTTGAAAGAGCAAGGCATCGATTATACATACGTCCATATCGTCGAATCGACGCCGACGAAAGAAGAACTCGCTGATTTATGGAAGCAATCGGATTTACCGCTCAAGAAATTCTTCAACACGAGCGGGCAAGTTTACCGGAATGAAGGAATTAAAGACAAGTTGCCACATTTATCAGAAGACGAACAACTCGAGTTATTAACGAGCAATGGTATGCTTTTGAAGCGGCCAATCGTCACAAATGGTGAAAAAACGACCGTCGGATTTTCAGAAAAGTCCTTTACGGACGTTTGGGGCTAAGTGCTATAATACAGATGTGAGTCTAATTCATTTGAGGGGGAAGTTAGGATGAGCAAAGTACCAGCAAATTTACGTTATTCAAAAGAACATGAGTGGGTAGAAGTGAACGGGACGAAAGCCCGCATCGGCATCACGGATTTCGCACAGAGCGAGCTAGGGGATATCGTGTTTGTCGAACTCCCAGAAGTCGATGGTACAATTTTGCTCGACGAGCCATTCGGTTCGGTCGAATCAGTGAAGACGGTCTCTGAGTTGTATGCGCCGGTATCAGGACGCATCACAGCAGTGAACGAGGACCTCGCGGATTCTCCAGAACTCGTCAACGAGTCACCGTTTGAAAACGCATGGATGGTCGAAGTCGAGTTGACGGAAGAGTCGGACCTCGACAAGCTCATGTCTGCGGAAGAATATGAAGCGATGATTCAAGGATAATCGAAATCGGCCTCTCCCGAATCGGAGAAGCCGTTTTTTTGTTTACTCGAAGTCGAGGCGGTAGTGATCGGATTTGATGAGCGTCGCTCGTTCAAACACGAGATAGAAGAATATTTTAAAATTTCAACAGAGCACGATTTTTGAATGAGAATCCATCGCCCATTATAATGACAGGAGAGGTGAGAAGAATGATTACAGACGGATACTTATATATATACGCCCCGATGTGTGGTACATGCGCTGTAGCGGAGAAAATGTTGACGGTCATCGAAGCGGTCGACCCTGAAATTAAAATTGAAAAGCGGGATGCGAACTATATTCCGAAAGAGCTCGAAGCGTATCAGGTGATGAGTGTTCCGGCACTATTGAAGCTTGAAAACGGCAAGGTGCGGGATCGTCTTTACGCGTTTCAAAATGTGCAACATGTCCTCTCTTTCGTAAAGTAAGAGAGGAACATTAGAATAATCTGAAAATTTTAAATAATCAGTTGACACAGAAAGTTCACGAATGGTATATTCATTACAACATCTTACTTGAACACAAAATAGGACGCGATATTCCCGACATCAAGACGTTTTGGCGAAGCCGCTGCTACACTTTACACGAATACACGTCAGTCTTCCCTTCGATTGTCCCCCAAAAAAATCAAGCGAGGAGAGACGTTTCGTATAATCGCACGGTCCAAGCTAAGATTGAGTGGTGATTGGTGAATCTCCCCCATGTAAGGGTGGAAATCTTGAACGGGCAAAAGATTCTCATCTATGGGCTGTCCTTCCGTGACTCAAGGTGCTACGTTCTGTGTCGTCCTCGGACGGCACCTTTTTTTAATTTTTTGAAAAAAGGATTTGACAGCAGAAAAAGCTGTCGCTATGATAAAGCTAATCGAATATACAACACTCTTATCAAGAGAGGCTGAGGGACTGGCCCTATGACGCCCAGCAACCGCGGAGTAATCCGAAATGGTGCTAATTCCAGCAAGGTGAAAACCTTGAAAGATGAGAGCAATCGTTGTCCGTACGATAAAGTGCGCACGTTTGCTCAAACGTGTGCGCTTTTTTTGTTGTCAGGAGGGAAATATATTGATTCAATTACGAAACGTCGCCAAATGGTTTGATACGAAAAATGGTCGTGTCCAGGCGGTTGATGATGTATCACTAACGATTGATCGCGGTGAAATTTTTGGAATAATCGGATATTCGGGGGCAGGGAAGTCAACGCTCATCCGATTGCTCAATCGTCTCGAATCACCATCAAGCGGTGAAATCGAAGTTGCCGGGAGCGAGCTGACGAAACTCAGCCCGAAAGAATTACGAGGTGTCCGTAAAAACGTCTCGATGGTCTTCCAACACTTTAACCTTCTATGGTCGCGTACGGTCGCAGAAAATATCAGTTTTCCGCTCGAGCTGATTGGGGTGCCGGCAAGTGAGCGGAAACGTCAGGTTCAAGAACTCGTCGAACTCGTTGGATTGGACGGTCGCGAGGACAGCTATCCGTCACAATTATCGGGCGGTCAAAAGCAGCGAGTCGGGATCGCACGCGCGCTCGCCACAAACCCAGAGGTGCTCCTCTGTGACGAAGCAACGAGTGCACTCGACCCGAAGACGACGGATTCGATTCTCGAGCTGCTCGTCAGCATCAATAAGAAACTCGGATTGACGATCGTCCTCATCACGCATGAGATGCACGTGATTCAAAAGATATGTCACCGAGTCGCCGTGATGGAAGCAGGAAAAGTCGTCGAGACGGGTCAAGTCTCTAATGTGTTCCAACATCCGAAACAACCGATCACGAAAGAGTTCGTCAAACAAATCGGAGCAGTCGACGATTTGTCGCTCACGTTCGAACATTTGAAGGAACGGTACCCGAGCGGTCAAGTCGTCAAATTGAAATTCTTGAACGAGACGGCAGAGCACCCGATTTTGTCTGACGTTCTTAAAACACATGACATCGGATTCAACATCATCGGCGGGAACGTGACACAATCACAAGTCGGTGCGCTCGGCACGCTATTCATCCAATTGATTGGGGAAGCAAGTGAAATCGAACGCGCCATCGCATCGATTCGTTCGCAATCCGTAGAAGTGGAGGTGGAAAGCGATGTTTCCTAACGTAGACTGGCAAATCATGATGGAACAGACTTGGGAGACGTTATATATGACGCTCGTCGCAGGCGTCGCGACATTTTTGATCGGACTCGCTTTAGGTTTGGTTCTCTATATTACAAACGAATCGCTATTATTGAAGAATCGTCCGATTTACGTCTTTGTCAGCGCGATCGTCAACGTGTTCCGTTCGATCCCGTTCATCATTTTGATCATCTTACTCATCCCGTTCACGCTGTTCTTACTCGATACGATGCTCGGTTCGACGGCGGCGCTTCCGGCGCTCATCATCGGCGCGGCACCGTTCTATGCTCGAATGGTCGAACTTGCGCTTCGCGAAGTAGACCGCGGGGTCATCGAGGCGGCAGAGTCGATGGGAGCGACGAAATGGCAGGTCATCTATAAAGTGTTAATTCCTGAAGCACTCCCGGCGCTCGTCTCCGGGATTACAGTGACCATCGTTGCAATCGTCGGCTATACGGCGATGGCCGGAGTCGTCGGAGGCGGCGGTCTCGGGAACTTGGCCTATTTGGAAGGGTTCCAGCGTTCACAAAACGACGTCACGTTCGTGGCGACGGTGCTCATCTTGTTGATCGTGTTCGTCATCCAGTTCATCGGTGACCGACTCGTCACGAAAATTGATAAACGTTCAGCATAATCACACATACATTTGGAGGGATTCATTATGAAAACTTGGAAAACAGTACTCGGATTGACAGCTTTATCAGCATTCACGGTTCTCGCGGCTTGCGGCGGAGAAGAGGCAGACTCGGGGTCTGGCGATGAAAAAACATTGATCGTCGGTGCATCGAACGTACCGCACGCTGAGATTTTAGAGCACGTCCAAGAAGAATATGAGGCAAAAGGGTACAAGCTTGAAATCAAGAAGTTCCAAGACTACGTACTTCCGAACAAGACGCTCGCGAGCGGGGAGCTCGATGCGAACTACTTCCAACATGAGCCGTACCTCAAGTCACAAATGACTGAAAACAAAGATTACAAATTTGCCTCAGCGGGTGGCGTCCACATCGAGCCGATCGGGGTCTACTCACAAACTTACAAAGCGCTCGATGAACTTCCGGAAGGGGCAGAAATCATCATGAGTTCATCGGTCGCTGACCACGGACGAATTCTTACGATGCTCCAATCAGAAGGACTCATCACACTCGCAGAAGGCAAAACAGTTGATGCGACAGTATCTGATATCGTTGACAATCCGAAAGACTTAGAGTTCAAGACGGACGTAGAAGCGACTTTACTCACAACGGCATTTAAAAATGGAGAAGGCGATGCGGTCCTTATCAATACGAACTATGCGATTGACGCAGGTCTCAACCCGCTTGAAGATGCCATCGCACTTGAAGGGGAAGATTCACCATACGTCAACTTAATCGTCACACATGAAGGGGACGAAGAAGATGAGCGCGTCAAGGCACTCCTCGAAGTGTTGACGTCTGAAGAGACACAGCAATGGATCTTAGACGAATACAAAGGTGCGGTCGTACCGGTACAACAATAAATCAGCTCGACTCAGGGGTCATCCCCTGAGTCTTTTTTTGTCTAGTGTTCTTTCATGAAGAGAAGTACACTACATATATGAAAGAAAAGGGGGGATTTGGATGAAGTTCAGACAGATTCATCCACTGACGTGGGGCGTCTTGTTCGGGACGTTTTTTGCACGACTGGCGACGTTTTTTGTCATGCCGTTTTTTGCGATTTATTTGGCCACGCTCGGCTTTTCAGCGAGTGTGATTGGAACGATTTTTGCCGTGACGGCACTTTCGGGCCTGTTCATGAGTTTCTTTGGAGGGACGCTATCTGACCGCTATGGACGAAAACAGCTCATGCTCATCGGGATTGTGCTCAATGCCGTCACGTTCGCAGGACTTGCGCTCGCGACAGAGCTATTTTGGTTTTACATGCTATCGATTTTGATGGGGATGTCACGCTCTTTTCTAGAACCGGCTTCACGTGCACTCATCAGTGACACGACCCAGGCCGAAGAGCGAGTCATCGTCTATAACGTCCGTTACTTTATGATCAACATCGCCGCAGCCATCGGACCACTGTTAGCAGTCGTGTTGTCACTAACTGGTGTGAAGACCGCCTTTTTTGTCGTGACCGCCGTCTACATCATATACGGCATGATCATCTCATTCTTATTCTATAAATATCCGTTTGAAGAAGGGGATGGAGTAAAGGTACGTCCGCGCCTGACGGAGACATTCCGCGTCTTACGGGACGATCGGACGTTTCGGGCGGTCATCATCGGTATGATTTTTGCAATCATCGGCTACAGTCAGTTCAATTCGACACTTCCTCAATTCATTGCGCTGAGTGATGGGTTAGAAGACGGCTCAAGATTATTTGCTTACTTATTGACGACGAACGCCATCACGGTCCTCATCGTCCAGTATCCGATTATGCGTTTCGGGATTCGTGTCTCCCCGATCAAATCGCTCTTTTTCGGCATCTCGACACTGTCGTTCGGGCTGTTGTTGATTGGATTTGCTACAGTGGAATGGGTCCTCTTTGTCGCAATGGTCATTTTCACGGTCGGTGAAGTGTTGATGTTCACGATGACGGACGTCTTAACGGATGAACTTGCGCCGGAACATTTGCGGGGAACTTATTTTGGAGCGATGGGATTGACGTCGCTCGGACAGACGATTGGGCCGATTATCGGGGGCATGTTACTCGATACGTTTGGTCAATCTTCGCTTCCGGTATTCGGTAGTTTGGCGATATTGACAGGATGCGGTTCCTTCTTCTTCGCCGCTGCTGTACGAGAACGAAAAGCTGTTCTCGCACTCGTGGAGGAGACTGCCGGCTAATGTCTTGATTTCCTACTATTAGCATTCTCAACTTTTATCCTTCTATTGAGAATGAATCGTAAGGTGAGTCGCTTGAAATAAAAAATCGACTAGTCTAAGATTAGAATATATCTAATCTACGCCAAATAATTTGGCGAGAAAATACGGAAGGGGTATCCGAATGTCTAACGTACCACAAATGAAAATTGATGACCTCCGCGTCTCAATCGAAGGAAAAGAGATTGTCAAAGGTCTTAACCTAGAAATTAAAGGTGGCGAAATTCATGCCATCATGGGTCCGAACGGGACTGGTAAATCAACACTCGCATCAGCACTCATGGGCCATCCACTTTATGAGGTCACTGGGGGAAGCGTCGAATTAAACGGCGAAGATGTCCTCGAGATGGAAGTCGACGAGCGCGCACAAGCAGGGATGTTCCTTGCGATGCAGTACCCGGCTGAAATCAGCGGTGTCACAAACGCGGACTTCTTGCGTTCAGCAATCAACTCACGTCGTGAAGAAGGTCAAGAAATCTCGCTCATGAAGTTCATCCGTGAACTCGATACGAAGATGGGGCTTCTCGAAATCCCTTCTGAAATGGCACACCGTTACTTAAACGAAGGATTCTCAGGCGGTGAGAAGAAACGTAACGAAATTCTTCAAATGATGATGATTCAACCGAACATCGCCATCTTGGATGAAATCGACTCTGGACTTGATATCGATGCTCTAAAAGTTGTCGCAAAAGGTGTAAACGAAATGCGCTCAGAAGAGTTTGGCTGCTTGATTATCACGCACTACCAACGTCTCCTCAACTATATTGAGCCAGATTTTGTACACATCATGATGGACGGGAAAATCGTCTTGTCTGGTGGTAAAGAGCTCGCACAACGACTCGAGGCAGAAGGTTACGACTGGGTGAAGCAAGAACTTGGAATGACAGTAGACACAGAAGCGTAAGGAGGCTGTACGATGACCGTACAATTTGAATTGGATGCACAAGCGTTGTCGGCACGTGCAGAAGCGCTCGGTGGACCAGCATGGATGGTCAACCGTCGTAAAGAGGCAGCAGAACTTGCGCCGACACTTGCTTTGCCAAAAGTTGAAAAGATTAAGATCGATAAGTGGGACTTCACAGCGGGAGATGTCGAACTCGAAACGAAAGACGGTTTGACAGCAGACATCGAATCACTTCTCGGAGACCACCGGACAAACGTGCTCGTTGAACGCAACGGTCATATCGTCTATAACGAATTATCGATGCCAGAAGGCGTCTTATTTATGGGAATCAAAGAAGCGATGGAGCAACATCCTGAGCTCGTTGAGAAATATTTCATGACAGAAGGCGTACGTGTCGATGAAGAGCGTCTTTCGGCGTTAAATGCTGCCCTCACAAATGGTGGTGCGTTTATCTATGTACCGAAAAACACGCAATTAAAAGATCCGCTCCAAGCGATCTTCACGATGGAACAGGCGAACGGCGCCCTCTATCACCACACGATCCTCGTCGCAGACGAAGGCAGTGAAGTGACATACATCGAAAACTTCCTTTCTGGTACGAACGAACCGCACACGGTCAACGTCGTGACGGAAGTGTTCGCTGGAGAGAACGCGAAAGTCGTCTTCGGTGGTGTCGATCAGCTCGCTGAGTCAGCACTCACGTTCATGAACCGTCGCGGTGTCGTCTATGCGAACGGTCGCCTCGATTGGGCGCTCGGTCACATGAACGACGGGAACTCGGTCGTCGAGACGAAGACGCACCTCGTCGGTGACAACACGTATTCGGATACAAAAGCTGTGACGATCGGTCGCGGTGCACAAAAACAAAACTTCAACATCCGTACCGACCACTTCGGGAAAGCATCTGAAGGATTCATCATGATTCACGGTGTTCAAAAAGACGCAGCGACTGCGATTTTCAGCGGGACATCGATGATTCACCACGGTGCGTCAAAATCGAATGGTGTACAAACAGAGCGCGTCTTGATGCTCTCTGAAAAAGCACGTGGTGATGCCAACCCGATTCTTCTCATCGATGAAGATGACGTAATGGCAGGTCACGCAGCATCGGTCGGTCGTGTCGATGATGTTCAATTGTACTACTTGATGAGCCGTGGATTGTCTCGCCAAGAGGCAGAGCGTTTAATCATTCACGGATTCTTGACGCCTGTCGTCGAAGAACTCGCAATCGATTCGGTCAAAGACCGTCTCCGCGAAGTCATCGAAGGGAAAGTACGTTAAGATGTTGAACGCCTCGATTCGTGAACAGTTTCCGATTTTAAATCAGGAAATCAATGGACACCCGCTCGTTTATCTTGATAGCGCGGCGAGCTCACAAAAGCCGCTCGCTGTCATCGAGGCGATCGAGGACTATTATCGTCGCAACCATTCGAACGTGCATCGTGGCGTCCATACGCTCGGGACGCAAGCGACGGATGCATATGAAGGAGCACGCGAACGCGTCCGCTCATTCATCCATGCGGCGGTTCCTGAAGAAATCATTTTCACTCGTGGAACGACGACGGCCATCAACTTGGTCGCATCGAGCTACGGAGATGCGAATGTCGGTGCAGGCGACGAGATCGTCCTCACTCCGATGGAACACCATGCGAACTTAATCCCATGGCAACAACTCGCTAAGCGAAAAGGCGCGACGCTTCGATACGTCGAGCTCACGCCGGACGGACGTGTCACACTTGATGCCGTTCAAGCGGTGTTATCAGACCGGACGAAAATCGTCGCGATGAGTCACGTCTCGAACGTGCTCGGGACGATTAACCCGATTGCCGAAGTCGCTCGACTCGCGCATGAAAAAGGTGCCGTCATGGTCGTCGATGCCGCACAAAGTGCACCGCACCGAAAATTGGACGTCCAAGCACTCGACTGTGACTTCCTCGCCTTTTCTGGGCATAAGATGCTCGGACCGACTGGAATCGGTGTCTTATACGGGAAGAAACAACTTCTCAAAAACATGGAGCCGGTCGAGTTCGGTGGCGAGATGATCGATTATGTCGATTTATATGAATCGACGTGGAAAGACATCCCGTACCGTTTCGAAGCGGGGACACCGATTATCGCCGGAGCGGTCGGACTTGCGGCAGCCATCGATTTCTTAGAAGAAATCGGTCTTGAGAACGTCGAAGCACACGAACGTGAACTCGCAACTTATGCGATCGAGCAGATGAAAACGATTGAAGGGATTGAGATTTACGGTCCTGAAGATCGCGTCGGCCTCGTCACGTTCAACTTGAAGGACGTACACGCGCACGACCTCGCGACAGTTCTCGATATGCAAGGCATCGCGGTTCGTGCCGGTCATCACTGTGCACAACCACTCATGCGTCTTTTGAAGCAATCATCGACGGCACGGGCGAGCTTCTATTTGTATAACACAAAAGAAGAAGTCGACCGCTTCATCGAGGGATTACGTCAAACGAAGGAGTATTTCAATTATGAGTTTTAATAATCTCGACATGTTGTACCGACAGGTCATCATGGATCACTATAAAAACCCAAGAAACCGTGGCGTCATCGAAGATGGCGTGACGGTGGACTTGAACAACCCGACGTGTGGGGATTCGCTTCGTCTTCAACTACAGGTCGAAGACGACATCGTCAAAGATGCGAAGTTTGAAGGAGAAGGCTGCTCAATCAGTCTCGCCTCGGCATCGATGATGACCCAAATCGTCAAAGGGAAAACAGTAGAAGAGGCGCTTCAACTCGCCAACATCTTCTCTGAAATGGTTCAAGGAAAAGAGTACGACACGGATACGTTTGACCTCGGTGATATCGAGGCGCTCTCAGGCGTATCGAAATTCCCGGCACGAATCAAGTGTGCCACGCTCGCGTGGAAGGCGCTTGAAAAAGGAGTAGACGAGGACGCGTAAGGAGAAGGAGGAGACCGATATGGCAAAGAACATGCCGGAAATTGGCGATTATAAATACGGCTTCCATGATCGGGACGTTTCGATTTTCCGTTCAGGCCGTGGCTTGACGACAGAAATCGTAGAGACGATCTCGCGCATGAAAGAAGAGCCACAATGGATGCTCGACTTCCGTTTGAAGTCGTTGGATCACTTCAACAAGATGGCGATGCCGACATGGGGCGGAGACCTCTCGGCACTTGATTTCGACGAAATCACGTACTATGTCAAACCATCTGAAAAGACAGAACGCTCATGGGATGAGGTACCAGAAGAAATCAAACGTACGTTTGACAAGCTCGGTATCCCAGAAGCAGAGCAAAAATACTTGGCAGGTGTCTCGGCTCAGTATGAGTCTGAGGTTGTCTACCATAGCATGCAAGAAGACTTCGAAGCCAAAGGTGTCATCTTCAAAGATACAGACACAGCACTCAAAGAAGACGAAGAAATCTTCAAAGAGTACTTCGGGAAGTTGATCCCGCCGACAGACAACAAGTTTTCGGCCCTCAACTCAGCTGTTTGGTCGGGTGGCTCGTTCATCTACGTACCAAAAGGCGTGAAACTCGAGCAACCGCTCCAGGCCTACTTCCGTATCAACTCGGAAAACATGGGTCAGTTCGAGCGTACGCTCATCATCGTCGACGAAGGCGCATCGGTTCATTACGTCGAAGGATGTACGGCACCGGTTTACACAACGAACTCGCTTCACTCAGCGGTCGTTGAGATTTTCGTCAACAAAGATGCATACTGCCGTTACACGACAATCCAAAACTGGGCGAACAACGTCTACAACTTGGTAACGAAGCGTGCTGTCTGTGAAGCGGGTGGATCGATGGAGTGGATCGATGGAAACATCGGATCGAAACTCACGATGAAATACCCGGCTGTCATCTTGAAAGGGGAAGGCGCACGTGGGATGACACTCTCGATCGCCCTCGCTGGTAAAGGACAGCACCAAGACGCAGGCGCGAAAATGATTCACCTCGCACCGAACACGTCGTCGTCAATCGTCTCGAAATCGATTTCGAAACAAGGCGGAAAAGTATCATACCGTGGAATCGTCCACTTCGGCCGTAAGGCGAAGGGCGCGCGCTCGAACATCGAGTGTGACACGCTCATCATGGACAACGAGTCGACGTCAGATACAATTCCGTACAACGAAATCTTGAACGATCAAGTCTCACTCGAGCACGAAGCGAAAGTCTCAAAAGTGTCAGAAGAGCAACTCTTCTACCTCATGAGCCGTGGAATCTCGGAAGAAGAAGCGACAGAAATGATCGTCATGGGCTTCATCGAGCCATTCACAAAAGAATTACCAATGGAATATGCGGTCGAAATGAACCGTCTCATCAAGTTCGAGATGGAAGGATCGATTGGATAATCGTTTAAAGGACGGACTCCTTAAAAAAAGGGGTCCGTTTTTTGTTATGTCTATCCCGTATGTAGGGTATGCTAAACAAGAGAATGATTCATGGAAAGGAAAGATTTATATGTCATATATTCTGGATAAAGATCATATTGATCCAAAAGACATCACCCGTATCGCCGTCATCGGTGCCGGTTGGGTTGGGGTCAGTTTTGCTTACCAATTATCGACGGCTGCCCTTTGTGAAGAGCTCGTTTTAATCGACTCGAACCATGCCAAGGCGGAAGGGGAGGCGATGGACCTCAATCACGGCATCTCCTTCGCCCCGACACCGGTCCGGATTTGGGCAGGTGATTACTCGGATTGTAAAGACGCAGACATTGTCGTCATCACGGCAGGGGCAGCACAAAAGCCGGGTCAGACGCGGATGGACCTCGTCGACCAAAACGCCAAGGTCGTCCGCACCGTGACAGAAGAATTGATGAAGAGCGGATTCGACGGTATCTTAGTCGTCGCTACGAACCCGGTCGATGTGGTGGCGCACGTCGCCTGGAAAGCATCGGGCTTACCGAAAGAACGCGTTATCGGTTCAGGCACCGTGCTGGATACGGCACGACTCCGCTACAAACTTGGAGACTATTTCGAATTGTCATCACGGAACTGTCACGCCTACTACATGGGTGAACATGGCGATACCGGTTTTGTTGCGTGGCATAACGCCCGCATCTATGGGAAGAGTATCGATGAACTGTTAGCTGAAAATGAAAAGTATCAGTTTGAACACTTGGAAGACATCTATACAGAGGTACGAAACGCCGCCTATCAAATCATTGAGCATAAGAACGCTGCCTACTATGCGATTGGGGTCGGTTTGCTTCGCATCATTCGGGCCATCGTGCGAAATGAAAACTCTGTCGTGACGATCGGCGCCCACTTAGACGGCGAATACGGGGCGAGTGACGTGCATATCGGCGTACCGGCCTTGATTGACCGGAGCGGCATTCGCAAAATCATCGAGATTGAATTGACGGACGAAGAACAACAGAAGTTTGATGCGTCGGTACAAGCCATCAAGGCGGGAATCGAGAAGGTCGAACCCGCATCCTAAAAAATCCGACTGCGCGAGCAGTCGGATTGTTGGTTAAGACGCATTTTCTTCGGCAATATCTTTTTTATAATACTTCTCTGACGTAAAGAACTCGTTCGTCAATCGTTTTACTTCACTGCTTAAAAGTAGGACGGCAATCATGTTCGGGATGAGAATCATCGCGAGCATCAAGTCGAGGAAGTTCCAGATCATCTGCGCTCCACCGATCGACCCGATGACGATGGAGACGATATAGACCGCCTTCATGACCTTACCTGCGGTCAACCCGAACAAGTACTCGGCCTGACGTGAGCCGTAAAAGATGATGACGATGATCGTCGAGAGCACGAAGAAGATGAGTGAGATCGTGACGAGTAAACTTCCTGTGTAACCGAAGTATTCGCGGAAAGCGATTGTCGTCAAGGCAGCAGGGTCTTCCATCGCACCGTCAGCCGTCCAGACACCTGAAGAGAGAACGACGAATGCGGTCGTGCTACAGATGATGAGCGTGTCGATGACGATACCGATGACCGCCCAGAACCCTTGTCGTACCGGATGGTCAGTCTGTGCGGCGGCATGGGCGATTGGTGCCGTCCCAAGACCTGCTTCATTCGAATAGAGTCCGCGGGCGAAGCCCCAACGAATCGTCTCGGCGACTGCGGCCCCAGCGAATCCGCCGAACGCTGCCATTGGCTCGAACGCATAAGAAAAGATGAGACTGAGCACGTCTGGGATTTCAGATAGGTTCATCAAGACGATCACGAGTCCGGCCCCGACATAGACGAGTGCCATACCGGGTACGACGATCTCGGTCACTTTAGCGATGCGCTTCAGTCCTCCGAAGACGATGATGCCGACGAGACAAGCGATGAGAATACCGGTGATGAGCGTATTCCCATTGAATGTTTCACGGACTGCGGAGCTAACAGCGTTTCCTTGAACCATGATACTCGGAATGAGTTCGACCATAAGCGCGAAAGCGAACCAAGTTGCGAGCCATTTCCACCGAAGTCCTTTTGCTATGTAATAGACCGGTCCCCCGACGAATTCGCCGGCATCATTTTTTTCACGATAGTGGACGGCCAACACGCTCTCTGAGAATTTGATGGCCATGCCGATGATGGCGATGACCCACATCCAAAAGATGGCGCCCGGTCCCCCGAACATAATCGCTGCAGGTACACCGATGATGTTCGCGGCCCCGACTGTTGAAGAGAGGGCTGATGTTAATGCTTGTCTCGGGCTGATGTCGCCTTCACCTTTTGGTTTTTTGAAGATGCTGCCAAACGTTTGCTTGAATATGTAGACGGGATAACGAAACTGAAAAAAGCCGAGCTTGATCGTGAGGAAGACACCGGATAAGACGAGTAACGAGATGATAGGCACGCCCCAAAGCCAGTCCGAAATCGTTGTCACGAAAGTAATAAAGTCATTCATAAAACCACTCCAATTCCATTATTTTACTTAAATACTGTTTCCTAAAGTAAGGACATCTAAACATCTTTGTCAAAATGAAGGAGGAAAATAGAATGAGAGTCGTCGCTAAACATTTGATTGTATCTGGACGTGTCCAAGGAGTCGGGTTTCGGTATTTTTCACAAGAGACCGCACAACAATACGGAATCAAAGGTTGGGTTCGAAATCAAAGTGATGGGACAGTCGAACTTCATGTAGAAGGACCAGAAAAAGACATTGAAGCCTTTAAAAAAGCTTTGAAAGACGGTAACCGTTTCGTCGGGGTCGAAAAGATTGAGGAGAAGGAAACAGAAAATCAAGCTTTCCGTTCGTTCGATATTAAGTATTAAGCGCTTAAGACTTCCTTGTAGATTTCAGGGGAGTTTTTTTATGAAATCCACCTTTTTAAAAATTAAACCTCTAATTTTGTAGATGGGGTGGTCAAACGATGGGAAGTGTGTATAATGGAATAGACCAAGCGATATATTGTCAGAAAATTTAGTTATTATTTTTTTGTTAAGTCGTTCGGAATATCAAGTGTATGGAGGTAGTTGTATGAAAAAATCGACATTGTTCCCGTTAGCGTTTACGATTTTTGCTTTATTCTTTGGGGCCGGGAACTTGCTGTTCCCACCAGAACTCGGCGCCTTGGCGGGAGAGAATCTCGTACCGGCGATGATCGGGTTCGTCATTACGGGTGTCGGTTTACCGCTTCTTGCTTTGTTCGCAGTCGCTCGGGTCGGCGGTGGAACAGATCAAATTGCTCGTTATATTCCTAAACGTCTCGCACTCATCTTGACGGGATTAATGTATGTGGCCATCGGACCATTCTTCGGAATCCCGCGTACGGCCGCTGTCACGTATGAAATGGGACTCGTTCCGTTTCTCGATTCACCTTCTACTTTGACACTTGCGATGAGTTCGACCGTCTTCTTCGGGTTGACGTTCTTCTTGACGCTCCGTGCTCAAAAGTTGATTGAAGTCATCGGACGCATCATCACACCAATCCTCTTGTTCTTGCTCGCGTCGATTGGGCTCACGAACCTCATCGCACCGCTCGGAGAGCCAGGAGCTCCGGCGGGAGGATTTGAGACGTGGGTCGGTGCGCTCGGTCAAGGTTTCCAACAAGGCTATTTGACGATGGATGTATTCGGGGCCCTCGTCTTTGGGGCAATCGTCCTCGTCACGTTGAAAGCCAATGGATTGAGTGATCAAAAAGAAGCATCATCTCTTCTTCGCTCTGCAGGTATGCTTGCCGTAACCTGTTTGATGCTCGTTTACATCTCGCTCGGATCAATCGGAGCAAACATGGCGGTCGCTGAAGGGACGACGAGTGGTGCAAGCCTTCTTCAAGCGTTTGCTGGTACGTCTTACGGACAAGTCGGAATGCTTGCTCTCGGACTAGCGGTCTTCCTTGCTTGTTTGACGACAGCGGTCGGACTCATTTCAGAGTTCTCACGCTTTATCAGTAATCAATTTGATTCACTCAAGTATCACCATGTCGTCGTTGCGACTACATTGTTCGGTTATTTAATTTCACTCGTCGGATTGGGTACGTTGATTCAAATCGCGATCCCACTTCTCACGCTTCTCTATCCGGTCATGATCGCCCTTGTGCTCGTATCGGTGACGGAACGTCTTCAACGCAACCCTGGTGTGGCGATGAAAGCGACAATTTACACGGCGCTCGTGCTCTCGTTCTTTGAAACGTGGAACGGCATCCAACCTTCTGCGGCAACAACTTGGATCACTAGCTTGCCAATGGCGGACATTGGTCTTGCTTGGGCAGTTCCGACGATGATTGTTTACGTGATCACGCTTCTTCTTCCGAAGAGTGGAACCCAAGAATCGCTTGCACAATCACGCATCTCTTAAATTTTGCCCATCCTTTGGTCAAGGATGGGCTTTTTTCTGTCTTATTGTTTGCCCATACCCGAGCACAAACAGTAAAATGAAGAGATGAAAAGGGAGTGACATGCATTGACGACAAAACAAAAAAAACAATTGGCGATCCTCATGTTGAACATGTTTATCGCCGTCGCTGGATTCGGGATCATTATACCGATTATTCCGGACTACTTAAAGATGATCGGCGAAGGGGGAACGGCCGCCGGACTCATGATTTCCGTATTTGCGGGTGCCCAACTTGTCATGTCACCGATTGCCGGAAAATGGGCAGATGTTTATGGACGTCGATTGATGATTATTTTGGGACTGATTGGATTCACGATCTCAATGGGTGTCTTTTATCTATCCGATAACTTGACGGTCCTTCTCGTGTCTCGTGCCATCGGGGGTGTCGGTGCTGCGCTATTGATTCCAGCCATTTTTGCCTATGTGGCGGATATCACGACACTGGAGCAACGAGCTCGAGGGAACAGTTATATTTCCGCGGCAATGTCACTTGGAATCGTGGTCGGGCCGGGGATTGGTGGTTTTTTTGCCGAGTTCGGATTGAAGGCACCGTTGCTCGTTTCAGCCATTGTATCCTTTATTGCGGTCATTTCTTCGATACTTCTCCTGAAAGAACCTGACCGTGCTCCATACAAGGCACCGACGGTAAAAGAGTCGTTGCCGACACAACTGGTCATGTCGACGCGAAAGCCTTATTTTTTCGTGTTGGTCATCAACTTGGTCATGGCGTTTGGACTAATGGCGTATGAATCAGTGCTTGGGCTATATGTCAGCGAGATGTTCGATGCGACACCACAAGAGATTGCTATCATGGTGACCGGGACAGGCATTGTTAGCGTCATCGTTCAATTATTTGCAGTAGATCGTCTCGTTGAACTCTTGGGAGAGGTCAAGGTCGTGCTCGCCTTCATCGCGCTTACTTCCTTTGGCTTTTTGTTGTCTTTATTCGCAGGGACATACATGTTGTTCTTCGCTGTAACGCTCGTCATCTTCTTATCGACCTCGATTTTACGACCGGTGTTGAATACGCTTGTGTCGAAACTGGCAGGAAATGAGCAGGGGCTCGCTATGGGGATGAACAATGCGTATATGAGTATCGGAAACATTTTAGGGCCGACTTTGGCAGGTATTGCCTTTGATATCGATATGCGTTATCCGTTCATCATGGGTCTTGTCTTATTGTTGATCACATATACAGGGACATGGAACTGGTCGAAGCGAAAGGCAGCCGCTATTTCAGAATCGTAAAGGAGGACGCTATGATTTACATTGGTGTGACGGGTTGGGGGGACCATGATCTGTTATATACAACTCCAGAAGAACGAAAACAAAAACTTTCAACGTACGCGGGTCATTTTCCGACCGTTGAAGTCGATTCGACATTTTATGCAATACAACCTGTTAAAAATTTCGAGAAGTGGGATGCTGAGACACCAGACCACTTCCAATTCATCGTGAAAGTTTCCAGGGAAATGAGCGGACACGACCGTGAACCAAAAGTGCCTTTGTCAGAACTGTTTGAACGCTACCGGGTCTCCGTCGAACCGCTGAAACAAGCCGGGAAGTTGAAGGCTGTTCTCGTTCAACTACCGCCTTGGTTCGATGTCTCAAAACCGCATCTCGATTATTTACGAACACTACGTGCCGAGCTTTCCGACTATGAGATTGCCGTCGAGTTTCGAAATCCTTCTTGGTTCTCCGAAACGTTCCGAGACCGTACGCTTCAATTCTTAGCTGAACAACGCTTCATCAACACGATTTGCGATGAGCCCCAGACGAAAGAGAGTAGCATCCCATTCGTACCGGTCGTGACAAATCCTGACGTCGCGGTCGTTCGATTGCATGGACGAAACACATCCGGATGGCTTAAAAAGCCGGGTATGACGAGTCAAGAATGGCGGCACGTTCGTTGTCTGTATCGGTATAGCGAGGAGGAACTTCAGGAATTGGCTGTTTCACTTTGCGAGATTGACCGTGAGGCGAAAGACGTATATGTATACTTTAACAACAACTCGGCCGGGGATGCAGCGCCGAATGCGAAGCGTCTAATTGAAATTCTTGGGCTCGAATATGAGCTTGCACCGAGACAAATCAGTTTGTTTTAGAAAGAAGGGATGGCCGTGACGATACTTACTATTTTTCACTACAATGATCTTCACTCAAAGTTCGACCAATGGCCGAAACTTGTTTCGTTTTTAGAAGAACATCGCACTGACGACACGCTGTACTTTGATTTAGGAGATCATGCCGATCGCACACATCCGGCGACCGAAGTGACGCGTGGGAAGTTGAACGTTCGATTACTTGAGCGGCTCCAACCGACGGCTGTCACCATCGGGAACAACGAAGGGATTACGTTCCCTCATGATTGGCTAGCCGAGCTGTATGACGAAGCGACATTTCCTGTTTTACTTGGAAATGTGTATGAGGGTGACGGTTCACGACCGGATTGGGTCGAGGAAACGCTCGTTCTCGAGCAAGATGATTTAAAAATCGGGTTGTTTGGTGTGACTGCTCCATATGAAGAGTTGTATCCAGAGCTCGGATGGCAAATTGAGTCGCCATTGGACGCGACGAAGCGAGCGTTGAAGCAGTTGGCGCATTGTGACGTCATCATCGCGCTCAGTCACCTCGGATTTTTTGGGGATGAGCGATTAGCTGAGATGTTTCCTGAAATCGACGTCATTCTCGGTGCACACACACATCACGTCTTAGATGAAGGTGTAACGACGAACGGTGTGTTGATCGCACAGGCAGGGAAGTATGGCAAGTATGTCGGGGAAGTCACGCTGACGATTGACGGGACGAAAGTTGTGGCAAAAGAAGCACGTCTCCACGAGTTATCCCATCAGGATGACAGTGTAGATACATTGGCTTTATTAGATTCAGAAAGAGCAGAAGCCGAGCGGCTCCTCGATATCACGATTGCGGAGACAGACGGATACGCTTCCGATTGGTTCGGTCCTTCTCCACTTGCTGATCTACTGGTGGAAGGCATGGCGGATTGGTGTGAGGCTGATTTCGGAATCATTCCATCCGGTGTCGTGCTTGAAGGGCTCGCTCCCGGCAAGGTGACACTAAACATGTTGCATCGAATCTGTCCGCATCCCATCAACCCATGTCTCTTAACACTTGACGGGAAGACGTTAGCACGTTTTCTAAACGATGCGAGTGAAGACACGTTTACGAACATGCATGTGAGAGGTCTAGGATTCAGAGGTACCGTTCTCGGAGAACCGAGCCTCTATCAAATCGAGCAACGCGATGGACAAGTTTATGTGATGGGACAGCTCTTGGATCTGAACCGGTCATACCGCGTCGCGACGGTCGATATGTTGACATTCGGTCCGCTTCTCCCATATTTGGCAGACCAACCGAAACGATATTTCATGCCTGAGTTATTGCGGGACGTATTACGGGAAACCATTGTCGCCCGTCATGAAGTGATTCGAAAAGGATAGAGCGCATCAATGGTGACATGCTATGATAACAGAGTGGAGGTGGGAGCGATGATTCGAGTGAATCGCCACGGTTATACCGTCTTAGAAGAAAAACGAGACGGCTTCGATGAAGAAGCGTTTATCGCACGATATAGTGACGTGCTTGATAAATACGACTATATAGTAGGTGATTGGGGACATGGTCAATTGCGGTTGAAAGGATTCTATGAACCGAAATCCAAATTGGCGACGTACGAGAACCGGATTGATCACGTGATGGACTACGTATACGAATATTGTAATTTTGGTTGTCCATATTTCGTTTTGAAGAAAGAAACGGAAATCAATGAAGAAGAGAGTGGACCTGTCTTTGGTGGAACGAAGCAAAAACTGAAGTTGAAGCGGAAATTCAACAAGACAGAAGAATCAAATGCGTGAAGTGCTGAGACGTCAGCACTTTTTTTATTACAATTGATTTCCAAATATTTCGTTTAGGTAAAAAGTCGTGACTTCGAGTTTTGAGGTTGGAAAAATGTGATAAATTGTCATTAAGGATAACTACGTAGTTTTGGTTTTTAGAGTGAGGTGATTGGATGCAACATGTACAAACGACCGTCGGGGATCGGGATGACGTCCATAATCGAATTCATAATTTCGGACTCGGGATATTGGCTATGTTCTTTTTTAGCTTCCATATTATGATGACCTTTTATTTTACGGCGGCAGTCATTCTATTTGAACTCGTTCATGTGTTGATCATCCGTCGCTTTGAATATAGCCATTCGTTCTTGCGAAGCCGTGTATTCAAAGTCACATCTCACCTTGTGTTATCGCTCGGGGTGCTGTTATTGATCTTATCCATGTCTCAGTTCTTTTTAGGCAATGTGATGATTCGCTAAGCGGAAAGGAGAAATTCCTTTCCCTTTTTTTATGTTTTTTTGAAACCTATGGTCATCTTTTCACGTACACTGATAGAAAGACTATGAAAAAGGATGGGTTACTATGAGATCTGAATGGAAACAACATGCACGACACGCCTTGAAAGGAAAATGGTGGCTGATGGCCGGATTGGCACTCTTGTTCGTCATCATCAACGGGATTCCACAATGGTTGGCTCCTGAAATGGATCCCAACTCATCGGAAGCCTTCACATCGACAGACGCCACGTTAAGTTTCGTGTCGACCGTTCTCCAAATCTTGATTGCACCACTCAGCATCGGTTGGTCTTGGCTTGCACTCAACGTCTCACGTGAGAAGGGCGCCTCACTTTCAACGCTGTTCAAACCGTTCCAGACACGTTACTTCAAACATGTCATCACCTCATTTGTGATGGGGGTATTCCTCGTGTTATGGACGTTATTGCTCGTCGTACCGGGAATCATCAAAGCATTCTCGTACTCGCTCACACCATACATTTTGCGCGACCAGCCTGAACTGTCGGCACTTGAATCCATCACAGAATCACGTCGTCTCATGGACGGTCACAAGATGGAAGCGTTCATGCTCTTCTTGTCCTTCTTCGGTTGGTTCCTCGTTGGGATTTTAACGCTCGGGATCGGGTTCTTCTTCATCGGACCTTACTTCTCGACGACGTATGCGACATTTTACGACTCGATTCGAGACAATCAAGTTGATTCGAATGAGCCGGTGCATGGGACAGAACAAGGATTTTAATCAAATAAACGCCTCGCTCCATTGAGCAAGGCGTTTTTGTTTAGGCGTTGACTTCAGTTTTTTGTAAGTAGGGCTTCAATGATAAATAATGCTCGGCCACGACTTTTCGGATTGTACGTGTCTTCGAGCGCATGACGAGCGATGTCGTTTCAACGATATCATCCGTCAAGAACTTGACGCCATCGAGCAACTCACCAGACGTGACACCTGTTGCAGCAAAGATGCAGTCATCACTTTTGACGAGGTCGTCGAGCGTGAGGAGTTGGAGCGGATCTTTTAATCCCATCGAAATGACGCGGGCAGACTCTTCTTCATTCATCGGATGAAGACGGGCCTGCATGTCGCCACCGAGTGCCTTGACGGCAGCGGCCGTGATGACGCCTTCCGGGGCACCACCCGTGCTAATGAAGATATCGATCGGGTTCGTTTTGACGGCAGCCGCGATTCCGGCTGATACGTCGCCATCCTCAAACAGTTTGACGCGCGCCCCGACATTCATGACGGCTTGACGAAGATGTTCGTGGCGATCGCGGTCTTGCATGATCACGGTCACTTCTTCAATGCGTTTGTTGTTATACTTTGCTGCCTTTTCAATAATAGATTCGAGTGGTTCGTCGAGTGAGACTTTCCCTTTCAAATTCGGTCCGACGACGAGCTTATCCATATACATATCTGGTGCGTGGAGGAGGGCACCTTCATCCGCGACAGCGATGACGACCATCGCATCACCGAGTCCTTTCGCAACAATCGATGTCCCTTCGAGTGGGTCGACGGCGATGTCTACTTTGGGACCGAACGTGGTACCGAGTCGTTCTCCGATGTATAGCATCGGTGCTTCATCGAGTTCACCTTCTCCGATGACGACTGTCGCATCCATGTTGACCGTGCCAAGGACCTCTCGCATAGCAGAAGTTGCAGCGTCGTCGGCTTCATTTTTTTGCCCACGACCAATCCATTTCGAAGAAGCGAGTGCTGCCGCTTCTGTTGCCCGTACGATTTCTAATGCTAATTCACGTTCCATAGTGTTGTAACCTCCACGTTATATCTATTTAATGTGTTATACTTTTTTAGGCTCAAATCCGTTGATTAGTGTATCACATTTTTATAAATGATGTAAATAGGACAGATTCTTTTCTCCTGAGCGAAAAAAGATTAGTATTAACAGCAGGGGGGATCATCATGTATTTTGTGAATAGAGAGAAGATTAATCAGACACTGGAACAAATCGAGACGATGTTGGCACATACCGATCAATTGAGCGGAGATGCGTTTACGGTGGAGCTCGCGAAACAACGCATGGCCGTACTACTCATGGAAGGGATTGTCGACGTAGGGAACTCGATGATTGACGGATTCATCATGAGAGACCCAGGTAGCTATGAAGACATTGTCGAGATTTTACTCGATGAACGCGTACTCGATGAGAAGACGGCACATGCGACAAAAGCACTCGTCGGATTGCGGACTTACTATGTACGTGAGTTTGTCGATGCAGATGCATCGCGGTTCGATGAGTGGCTGAAGACGTCAAAACAAGAATTTACCGCATTCTCCGAGCAAGTTCGTCGCTACTTAGAAGTCGAACTTGGACCAGTGTCCGCATTTTTACCAGAAAGCGAGTGATTGGATGGAACCGATTAAAGGATATTTGTTTGATTTAGACGGTACGATGTATGCCGGTACGGAACCGATTCAAGCGGCAGTTGATTTCGTGAATGAATTGGAGGCGACAGGCGTTCCGTATTTGTTCGTCACGAATAACGCATCAATGACGCAACAGCAGATCGCCGATAAGTTGATTTCGATGGGAGCGAATGTGAAGGCGGAAAACGTCTTGACGAGTGCGATGGCGACGGCATTTTATATCGAGAAGATGTCTCCTGGGGCAACCGTCTATATGATTGGGGAAGATGGACTTCGGCTCGCGCTTGAATCTCGTGGGTTTCACGTCACTGATGAACCGAAAGCGGATTATGTGGTCATTGGCCTCGATCGTCATATCACATATGAAAAATTGGCACGAGGAGCAATCGCTATCCGTTCGGGGGCTCGATTCATTTCGACGAACGGTGACATCGCCATTCCGACTGAACGTGGTTTGTTACCTGGGAACGGGTCACTCACGTCTGTTTTAACGGTGACGACAGAAAAAGAACCATTCTTTATCGGGAAGCCGGAACCCGTCATGATTGAGATTGCACTGGACATGATTGGGTTGACGAAAGAGAGTGTCGTGATGGTCGGGGACAACTATCATACGGATATTTTGTTCGGAATTGATGGTGGCATTCGCACGCTTCATGTCAATTCAGGTGTACATGGGCCGGCATTTATTCAGGAACAAGAAAAACTCCCAACCTATATGGTCGAGAGTTTATATGAATGGAAGCACGAAAAAAAGGGATGACGAAAGTCTCCCTTTTTGCTTAGAATACTTGCTCTACTTCGACGATGCCTGGTACTTCTTCGATGAGCGCACGCTCAATACCAGCTTTTAACGTGATTGTTGAAGACGGGCAGCTGCCGCAAGCACCCATCAAACGGAGCTTGACGATGCCTTCTTCGACATCAACGAGTTCGACGTCTCCGCCGTCACGAAGCAAGAACGGACGCAATTTATCGAGCACTTCTTGGACTTGATCAAACATTTCCATGGTATCTACCCCTTTCTCGTTCTACTTTATTCTAGCAAGTTTGAGATTGTTTCTCAATCATTTACGCTGAGCGTTTCCTCATCGGGAGTGGGCAAGATTTTTGTATAATGGTTTCGAGGGGGATTGAAGATGAAAATTACAGTGTATGGGGCAGAAGTTCAATGTGCGAGTTGTGTCGGTGCACCGAGTTCGACCGAGACGTATGAGTGGTTGCAAAGTGCGCTCGGACGCAAGTATCCGGAGCAGTCCTTTTCTTTCGAGTATATTGATTTCGAACAGAGTGAGGACGAGTTTGCGCAGGCGCTCAAAGATGATGAATGGTTCTATCCGCTTGTCTTACTCGACGGGGAAGTGATTGACGAAGGGGTCGTTCAATTACGAAAAGTGTACGCGGCGATAGAAGCGACTCAAAAATAAAATATGACAGATGAGGCGGTTTCATGTGTGATGAAATCGTCTTTTTTGTCTACGAAAACACCTTATTTTTGAATGAAGGGAATAACTTCATCTTTTTGTATCCTATTTATTGTAGGAGGCGATGGCGATGTTTCGGAAAAAGAAAGACGTACAGATAAAATTGGATAAAGTGATCGAAATTGATAAAGTCAACATTGATCTTTCACCAGAATTAAATCAACAACGACAGTTGATTCAACTGACATTAGAAGACTTAGCATATTTGAGAAGCTATCGATATGAGATTCAAGAAGTATTGCCTCAACTTGTTCAACTGTTTTATAGTCACTTAGAAGAAATAGAAGAGATGAATCATATCATCAATCAACACTCATCTTCGGACCGACTCAAAGTGACATTAACTACCCATATTGGTGAAATGTTTGAAGGAATCATTGACTCAGCTTACATTGAAAAACGATATCGGATTGCGAAGCGCCATCATATGATTGGTCTTAAAGGGAAATGGTATATGGCGGCCTTCCAAAAAATATTTGATTATATTTTAGAGAAAATCGAAGCGGAATCGTTCGACTCATTTTCAAAAATGAAACTCATCTCAGCGGTGGCAAAGATTTTCAACTTTGAACAGCAAATCGTTCTAGAAATGTTTGATGAAGAAGCAGCTAAAATGAAAAATCAGATTGACTATCGTGAACAAATAAGTAAGGCAGTTCAATCGACCACAGAAGGTCTAGTTTCGATGACACAAGAGATGACGGCTAATTTTAGTTTGATGAACGGTATGGTCGGAGAGATGCGTTCTATGAGCGAAGATGCTAAGGAGACGCTCGGCGACATGCGTGAGTCATCACAGTTTGGGAAAGAGGCGCTAATGAATGAGACGAACCAGTTGACGATTATCTCAGAAGAGCTATCGAACTCCGCTCACCAAATGGGTGAACTCAATCAATTGATGTCTGAAATCTCTTCAATCACTATCGGAGTCAAACGAATCGCAGACCAAACGAATATGCTTAGTTTGAACGCGGCGATCGAGGCTGCACGTGCTGGCGAACAAGGAAAAGGTTTTCAGGTCGTTGCTTCTGAAGTGAGACAACTCGCTAATCAATCAAAAACATCAGCCGAACAAGTTGAACACTTAACAGAGCGTTTAAATCGACGAATTGAAGAAACAACTGAACGTGTGATGATCACAGAGCGAGACATGAGAGATTCGATGAATCGTATGCATCATGTAACGGATCTGTTCGTCAAAATCGCGACAGACTCGACGATGACTGATGGTAAGATGAATCATTTGTTTGATGAGATTCAAGAAGTGACAAATGCTATTCTGGAGTTGCAACACGCAACGAGACAAATTGCGACGTCGTCCGAAGATTTGTTAGTCTCAACAGAGAAGCTTTGAACTGCCCGCTATGGATGGGGAGACAGAGTTTCGATATTAAATGAAAGAGTGGCAGTCCGGCGACTGCCACTCTTTCCTATTTATTTGATGACTTTATGTTTCCAAAGAATGCCGGACTTCAATAGACGGGCAACTTTACCGGTAAGTGATTGTTTCCCCATAAACACCCCAAAGCCAGCCTTCTTCCCGAGGGAGCCGAGCGTCCCTTTCAGTTTGATGTCTGGTAACTCCGGATAGGCAACGCCTTTCCATTTACAGAGAAGGATTTGAACGATTTGTTCTGCCTGAGCTTCCGCGAGTTGTCCGGACGGTGCGTAAGGCAAACTTGCATTGTCACCAACGATGAAGACGTCCGGCAAATCGGGAACGAAGTGGTGTTCCGTCAATTTGACACGCCCGCCCCCATCGAGCTCCCAACCTTGATTACGTACCACAGCGACCGGTTGAATCCCGGCCGTCCATACGGTCAAGTCAGACGGGAACAAGTCTTCATGGTTCCATAAGCCATCGGCATCGACGCGTGTGATATTCGCATTGTTGACGACTTCAACGCCATGTTCTTCAAACCAAGACTGGACATACATCGAGACCCGATTCGATAAGAACGATAGCACTGATGGACCTCGGTCGAACAAACGGACCGTCAAATCGGGTCGGCTCTCACGAAGTTCGCTGGCGAGTTCGACACCGGACAGTCCTGCCCCAACGACAGAGACGACCGATCCAGGTCGCAAGCCGTTGATTGCTTGTTGCGTTTTACGTGACTCTTCAAGTGTTTGAATGCTATACGTGAACTCCGCTGCCCCTTGAACGTTGTGATACTTGTCCTCACAACCTAATCCGATGACGAGGTCATCATACGGCACTTTTTCTCCACTTGCGAGCAGAACCATTTTGTCTTCGGTATCGATGTCCGTGACTTGTCCGTATATGTAGTCAATTTCTTCTGGAAAGTCGATACGAATATCTCGATCTGAGACCGTTCCTGCGGCGAGCGCATAATACTCTGTTTTCAATCCATGATAAGGTAAGCGGTCGACGAGCGTGACCGAGATGTCTTGTAATTGATGCCCAAGAACTCTTTCGATGACACGCATTCCCCCGTAACCGCCACCTAAGACGACTAATTTGCGCATAATAATCCCCCTTTGTTACTCTTCAACTGTATCATGTTATAATCTGCCGTAGAAGAACCATTTTCCGATAATTCACGTAAAGAAAGACGGTGACATATATGATGAATCCAATCATCGAGTTTTGTGCCTCGAATTTAGCGATGGGCTCACAAGTGGCACGTGCAAAATTGGAATCCGACCCTGATCTTGATGTGGTTGAATACGGCTGCACAGGCTACTGTGGTGTCTGTTCGCTTGATTTATTCTGCCTTGTCGACGGAGAAGTCGTGACTGGTGGGACACCGGACGAGTTGGTATCGAAGGTGTATGAAAAAATAGAAGAGATGGCATGGTAAAAAGTTTGGGAATGGACTCAAACTTTTTTATTTCACCCGTTGCATTTTAAAAAGAGGGATGGTATATTCTAAGAGGTTCGAATGTAGGTTGTCTGACGTTTAACAACGGTAAAAAGAAAGCGTTTCAAACGGTAGGGCACATCTCTTTTCGGGTATGACACATATAATCGCTTTGTTTAATATGAAAGGAGCACAACATCAATGAAAATCATGAGTGTGGTTGGTATTTTGTCACTAATTGCAATCGCTTACATCTTCTCTACCAACCGTAAAGCCATCAAATGGCGTACTGTCCTTGCTGCATTTGCAGTCCAGTTCACTTTCGCTTTCCTCGTATTGTATACAGCTTGGGGGCGTACGGCACTTGCTTGGATCTCTGGAGGAGTTCAAGCGGTATTGAATACAGCAAACGAAGGGATTAGCTTCGTCTTCGGTACAGCTGTAGGGGAAGGGAACTTTGTATTCGCTTTCCAAGTCTTGACAATCATCGTGTTCATGTCATCATTAATCGCATTGCTTTACTACCTTGGCGTCATGCAATGGGTCATCCGTATTCTTGGTACGGCACTTTCGAAAGCACTCGGGACATCACGTAAAGAGTCACTTTCAGCAACGGCGAACATCTTCGTCGGTCAAACGGAAGCACCGCTTGTCATCAAGCCTTATCTTCCAACAATGACACAGTCTGAGCTCTTCGCGGTCATGGTCGGTGGTCTTGCATCGGTTGCCGGATCTGTTCTTGCTGGTTACGCAGCGCTTGGTGTACCGCTTGAGTACTTGCTAGCAGCGAGTTTCATGGCAGCGCCAGCCGGTCTATTGTTTGCTAAAATCATCGTTCCTGAGTCTGAGGAAGCCGATGATGACATCGAAATCGTTGAAGACGAAGAGAATAAAGCAGCAAACTTTGTCGATGCGGCTGCACGAGGGGCATCTGATGGTCTCTTCCTTGCATTGAACGTTGGTGCGATGCTTCTTGCATTCGTCTCATTGATTGCACTCGTTAACTTGATCCTCGGATCAGTTGGTGGTCTTTTCGGATTTGACGGATTGTCATTACAGTTGATTCTCGGTTATGTCTTTGCGCCACTTGCTTTCGTCATCGGTGTACCGTGGGCAGATGCTGTACAATTCGGTAGCTTCCTTGGCCAAAAATTAGTCTTGAACGAATTTGTCGCATTCTCTGAATTTGCACCAATCATCGGTTCAGGTGATTTGTCAGCTCGTACAGAAGCGATGATCGCATTCGCACTTTGTGGTTTCGCAAACATCTCATCACTCGCAATCCTTCTCGGTGGTCTTGGTGGTATGGCACCAAACCGTCGTGGAGATATCGCACGCATGGGTGTTCTCGCGATTCTCGCAGGTACGCTTGCAAACTTGATGTCAGCTACTTTGGCTGGACTTCTTCTCTAATCGGTATAAGAAAAAAGCGATCACTTCGGTGGTCGCTTTTTAGTATACAGATGATTGGTGAAGTGTGATGTTCGGCCATTGGGTGCGCCAGTTTTTTTGTTTTAGTCGCTTCAAATAGATCGGATGGTTTGAAGAGTTTGCTTCAAAGAACGGTGTTGGCTTCACTTGTAGACTGAGCAAATCTTGAATCCCATACGGCGCGGCAAGGATGAGCTCGTCATTTGAATTGAGTCTCACCCCGACTGCTGTCACGGTCTCGGGGAAGTGTGCGAGTGCATCGGTCGATGAAGTGTACGGCGGGAGATGGTTCACATGATGCATTCTTGCTTGGTTTTTGACTGACCAAGGTACGCCTGGGTTCAGTTGATACAACGTCCGCTCTAATTTTTTCTCGGTGGATTCTTCCGGATGAATCGGGTCGAAATAAATCACATCCACGTCATCCGTCTCTGTCGGTGTATCGTATCCGTGAAGATGGTCCCGCACTTTCGCGCGAATATAACCCGCGCAAATCAACCAATCCGGTAGATTGAGGGTGGCGACAGTATGGAGATGCTGTATGAGTTCTGAATCTTGCTGAAAAAATGAATCAAATTCTGTTCGTCAGTCATCATTAGAGTACCCTCCCTAAATTTCGGTTAAAAAAGCACCTAGGCAAAGCCTAGATGCTCGTATATCGATTATGCTTGAAGTTGGACGCGTTGACGTTCGATCCACGGCTTCAATTTCATGAAAAGAGGGACGAAGAGCGCGCTGATTAAAATCGCTTTAATCAAGTTGAACGGTAAAATCCCGTAAAGGACAAGGTCCGTTTTCACTGCCGGGTCTGCCATGTCTGCCATTCCGAAAAAGAACGCATAGGCGGGCAAGATGACAAGATAGTTTAAAATGGCGAGGCTAAGTGCCATCGTAATTGTTCCGGCGAGTAAGCCGGAAGCGAGTGCTTTGTTCGTCTTACGTTTGTGGTAGAACCAAGCAACTGGGTACATGAAGGCTACACCTGCGAAGAAGTTTGCGACTTCTCCGACTGGTACACCGCCACCGTTAAAGACGTAGTACAAGACGTTTTTCAATCCGACGACCACGACTCCTGCGAGTGGGGAAAAGACGATTCCGGCAATGAGTGCAGGAATGTCACTAAAGTCCACTTTAAGGAATGGCGGTAAGAATGGGAGCGGGAAGTTGAATAGCATGAGTACGAACGAAATCGTCCCGAGCATCGCCAACGTCACCATTGTAGTCAGTCGTTTATTGCGCGTAGTTTTCATCAGAATCTCTCCTTTAGGTCGCTCCTCGATGAATGGCACCCGTCGCATATAAAAACCCGATTGCACTAGAGACAATCGGGAGAGTTTACGCGCATACGAAATAGATGTTTTCTGAGGTGGAAGAGTCCACGTCAAAGAAAACATCCGGATATCGGTCGGATGCCGCCATCTTCTCCCATCCAGACTATACTGTCGGCTTTCGAATCTCACGAAATCAGCAAGCAACGCCTTGCTCGCTCACGGGCTGAGAAGAATAAATTCTTCAATACCGCCGGTCGGGAATTTCACCCTGCCCCGAAGATGGAACGATTTAATTTTTTTTGTTACAGTTTAGTTATACAAGAAAATGCACAAAACTACAAGTCAATTGACTTGAAATGAAGATATATAAGGAGGAGTTCAAATGATTCATTTAACAGAGTCAGCCGCACTTCAAGTGCAAGAGATGATGAAACAGGCCGAACGCCCGGAAGCGCAATACTTGCGAGTAAAAGTACAAGGTGGTGGATGTACGGGACTATCTTACGGGATGGGCTTTGACGAGGAAAAAACGGACAAAGATGTTCAATTCGATCATCACGGCATCCGCGTCATCGTCGCTGAAGCAGACCATGGAGTCGTCGACGGACTCGAGATTGACTACAAGCAGTCGATGCTCGGTGGGGGCTTCACGATTAAAAACCCGAATGCCATCGCAACATGTGGCTGCGGTTCGAGTTTCCGGACGGCGACGAATGCCGGGACACCAGGAGATTGCTAACTAGTTTAGACTATGGAACGCCATAGTCTTTTTTTTGTGCAATTCGAGCAGTTACAGAACGGCAGGGAAAGGGAATGTAAGAAAGAGAATCGTATCAAAGGGGGCTAGGGTGATGAGGAAAGTATTGATTTTTGGAGGATCACGCTATTTCGGGAAACGGCTCGCGCTGCGACTTGCTGAAGCGGGGGACGATGTGACGATTGTGACGAGGGGCCAACTGCAAGTACCAGAAGCCGAAGGGATTCGGTCCGTCAAAGGAGATCGTCAATCGGTGGCGACATTGAAAGACTTAGCACGTGAACGGTACGATCTCGTCTACGACAATATTTGTTTTACACCGTATCAGGCGAAGATTGCATCAGATGCGTTCATGGGAAAGGTCGGGAAATACGTACTGACGTCAACGGTGTCGGTGTATGCACCGGGGCCTGATTTAAATGAGAGTGATTTTAATCCACTTCATTATGAATATCACTTAGACGCGGAACACGATTATGGACAAGGGAAACGAGAAGCTGAATCGTTTCTCTTCCATCGCGCCTCGTTCCCGGTGGTAACGGTACGCCTACCCATCGTTTTAGGTCCGGATGACTATACGGACCGACTCAAATTTTATGTAGATGCGATCCGAAACGAAGAACCGGTCGTTCTGCATCACCCGGAAGCGAGGATGGGATTCATCTCGAGCGCGGAAGCAGCAGGCTTTTTGGAATGGGTAGGACGTGCAAACGTCACTGGTCCATTCAATGCAGCGAGTGATGGCCTTATTTCCATGGGAGCGTTGATGGAAAGAATTGGTCAACACGTCGGAAAACCCGTTCAAATTATAAAGGACGGAGAGTCTTCCCCGTATGATTCGGATGTCGACTATTATATGTCGATTACCGAAGCAAAGAAGGCGGGCTATGTGTTCACACAACTCGATGATTGGATCGACCGAGTCATTCTCCAGACAATGCGGAAATGAAAAAAACCTCTGTGGGCATATCCACAGAGGTTTTAACATTATTTCCCGGCAAATACAGATGTCGAGTGTTGTGGATGACGAGCGGTCGGGTCCACAAGTTGCTTCACTTGGTTGATGGCAATTGGAGCTTCACCGAAACCGGTCGCGATCAATTTCACTTTTCCTTCGTATGTGGCGATATCACCGCAAGCGAAGATGCCGGCTACGGTCGTCTCCATGCGCGAGTCGACACGGATCGTGTTTTTTTCGAACTCCATTCCCCAGTTCTTGATTGGACCTAGCGATGAAACGAATCCGTAGTTACAAATCAAATCATCGATTTCAACGATTTTTGACTCGCCGTTCTTATCCGTCAATTCGACAGATTCGATGTGCGTATCACCTGACAATGACTCGATGTTGTATGGTGTGAGGACGTTAATCGTCGAAGCTTTCATCTGTTCGACCGTATGCTCGTGGGCGCGGAAGCGATCACGGCGGTGAACGATGTGTACTTCTTTCGCGATGCCTTCGAGCATGAGTGCCCAGTCAACAGCTGAGTCACCACCACCGGCAATCATGACACGACGGTCACGGAATTTTTCCATATTGTCGACGAAGTAATGGAGGTTGGCGTAATCTTCACAGCCATCGAGACCGAGTGGACGAGCGGAGAAAGCACCGTTTCCGGCTGTGATGATGATAGCTTTTGTATGATACTCTTCTTTATTTGTCGTCAAAATGAATGTCCCGTCCTCGAGACGCTCCACCGTTTCAACGGTTTCACCGAGGCGGTAATCTTGTTCGAATTGGTCAGCTTGTGCTTTCAATTGATCGATTAAGTCCTGTGCTTTCACTTTTGGAAAACCAGCAATATCATAAATATATTTTTCAGGATAGAGCGTTGACAATTGGCCCCCGAGTTGCGGTAAGCTTTCAATCAACGTCGTATCGAGTTGGCGCATGCCTGCATAAAATGCGGTGAATAGTCCGATCGGACCACCACCGATGATGATTACATCTTTTGTCGTCTTCATCGAATTCCTCCTCAAAGCGTATACAAATATTATAGAGAGTTTATTGAATTAAATCCATTCAGTACAAACATGCAACATTTTCAAAAAAAATTCAAGAAGGGGAGCTTTTTCATTGAGAATTCAAATTAAAGAGCGTACAATAAAGCAGAAGCAATTGTGAACAGACGTTGAACAAGAGTAGGCTTTATTGTGAACACCTATGTGAAGAAACACACAACATGGTTGTTCGAAAAAACAAAACTTTTAAACAAGGTGGAAATGAACATGAAACGACCTAACATTGTTATTCTTGGTGCAGGATTTGGCGGACTCATTACAGCTGTCAACCTTCAAAAGACACTCGCTGCAGGAGATGCGAACATCACGCTAATCAACAAACATGATTATCACTACCAAACGACTTGGCTTCACGAACCAGCAGCTGGAACGATGAACCCAGACCAAGCGCGCGTCTACATTAATGATATCGTGAACCCATCACGTGTGAAATTTCTCAAAGGGATCGTCGATCGCGTCGATACTGCTGGAAAACAAGTGATGCTTGAAGACGGTTCGGTCGTCGAATATGACTACGTTGTCTTTGGTCTTGGTGGTGTGCCTGAGACATTCGGTATCCCAGGTCTTAAAGAACATGCAATGACTATCAGTTCATTGAATAGCGTTCGTAAAATTAAAGAACATATCGAGTACTCATTCGCTCAATATAAAACAAACGGTTCTTCTGACAATTCGTTCGTCACAATCGTTGTTGGTGGTGCTGGCTTCACAGGAATCGAATTCCTTGGTGAAATCGTCAACCGAATTCCTGAACTCTGCAAGCAATATGACGTACCACGCGAAGCGGTCCGCATTGTCAACATTGAAGCAGCACCGACGGTTCTTCCAGGATTCGACCCTGAACTCACGACATATGCGCAGAAATGGTTGGAGCGTAACGGTGTCGAGATGAAACTCGGTAACGGAATCAAAGGCGTTGAGCCAGGCATCGTCACATTCGGCCCACTTAAAGGTGAGACGACAGAAACGATTAAGGCTAACACAATCATCTGGACAGGTGGTGTAAGCGGTAGCCCAATCATCGAAAAATCAGGATTTGAAGCAGTCCGTAATCGTGTCATGGTCGAAGCGGATAACCGTGCACCAGGTCACGATAACGTCTTTATCATCGGTGACTGCTCGGCGGTCATGGACCCGGCATCAAACCGTCCCTATCCACCGACGGCGCAAATTGCGACACAACAAGCTCACAACGTTGCGAAAAACATCGCGGCACTCATCAATGGCAAATCGACATCGAAGTTCACTTATGAGAGTAAAGGAACAGTTGCTTCGCTCGGACACAACGATGGTATCGGGATCGTGATGGGCAAAAAGATTTTCGGTCGCAACGCGTCATTCATGAAGAAAGTCATCGACAACAAACACTTCATCGAATTGAAAAAATACGGACTCGTCCTCAAAAAAGGGAAGTTCTAATCCTAAATGATGTATGGCTCGTTCTGAAAGTGGAACGAGCCGTTTTCTTTAGAAATCTTCACATGAAGTTCTTTGACCACATGAGTTGAAATTTTGTATAATGAAGAGCGGACAAGGGGGAACAACAGATGCATATAATTCAGGCGGTCATTGGGGCCGTTTTGTATATGACGATTTTTTTCAGTATCGGCTTCATCTTGAATATGTTACTCAAAAAAACATGGACACTTGTGTTCATTTATCCAATTTTCGTCATCATGATGATTGATAATGTCAAACTTTCAAGTTACGTGACCGAGACATCTACCGCGCTTACGAGTGTCTATCAGGGACTCGTCGGGTTGCAACTTCTCGATTTGTTCATGCTTGGCTTTGGATTGCTCGGTGCAATCTTGGCTGGTGTGACGATTCGTTTCTTACGAAAGAGCGGTTATTCAATGTTTTAATTGGCGACAGAAATGTTCGCCTTTTTTGTTTTGTCCCTACTTTTTTAGGGGATGAACCGATATACTAGATAGCGAAACGATTTTTAGTAAGGGATGCGATGCGAATGACATTACCGATGTATACGATCAAAAAAGTGTTGAATAATAGCGTTGTCATTTGTCAACATGATCCGGAAGTCATTCTGCTCGGGAAGGGGATTGGCTTTGGTAAAAAACCTGGCGACGTCGTCGACCCGGCCAGCGTCCCGGAGAAAGTGTATCAGTTGACGGACAAAGAAGAACAGTCGCAATATCAAGAACTTGTTAAACATGTCGATGAGGACTTTATTGCGTTCATGCAAGAAATTGTCGGATTTATTGAAACGAGCACGGGCAAGAAAGTGGATGAGCATATTCATATCGGCTTGACCGACCACTTATTCTTTACGATGAAGCGAATCGAGCAAGGGATGGAAGTGACGAACCCGTTTTTACTTGAAACGGAATCTCTTTACCCAAATGAGTATGCGCTCGCGGAGCGAATCGTCGATATGTTCCACGAACGATTGAACGTATTATTGCCTGATGCGGAAACTGGATTTATCGCGCTGCATATCCATTCAGCAACGACGTTCAAAAACGTCCTGGAAGTCAACCGGCATAATCAAATCATCGGGCAAATCGTTCAGACGATTGAAAGTCGTTTGAACGTGAAAATGGACCGAACATCACTCGATTATAAGCGCTTACTTCGGCACTTAAGGTACGCCGTTGAGCGGGTCGCGACGGGTGAGACGGTCGAGGCACCACAAAAAATTGAAAAGGTGTTGCGCGACGAATATCCGCTATGCTATAGTACTGCTTGGGAGCTGATGGGCATCATGGAACGCGAATTAAAGCGTCCCGTCCCACGAGGTGAAGCGACATATTTGACGATGCATCTCCAGCGCCTAACAAGTAGATAAATGATACCACGTGTCTTACGTGTTACTGATTCGATCAGGCATGAGTAAGGAGTGGAACGTTATGTGATTTCTCTATTGTGAGAGGTCTACGTTCTATCCTTATTCATGCCTTTTCTGTTTTTATAAAACGTGATTTATGAAAACGTTTAGATACGTCGATTGTCTGACATCTACGCCGCTATCATATTGTTTATACGTACTTAAAAAAAGGGAGGAAATGTTGATGTTTAAGCAGATCTTTGGTGTTCTTCAAAAAGTCGGTAAAGCACTTATGCTTCCTGTTGCGATCTTGCCGGCAGCCGGTCTTCTTCTTGCATTCGGTAACGCAATGCAAAACCCACAACTTACAACACGTGCCGAGTGGTTAACAAACGACGGTATCGTGAAATTCGCTCAATTGATGGAGCAAGCAGGTGGAATCATCTTCTCGAACTTAGCACTCTTGTTCGCAGTCGGTGTCGCCATCGGTTTAGCAGGTGACGGCGTAGCCGGACTTGCGGCAATCGTTGGATTCTTGATCATGAACAAAGTTATGGGTGTTTGGCTCGAACTCACACCTGAAGTATTGGCACAAGGTGATCCAGCTTACGCGAACGTACTCGGTATCCCAACGCTCCAAACAGGGGTATTCGGAGGGATTATCATGGGTCTCATCGCCGCATGGGCCTATAACAAGTACTTCAATATCGAATTGCCACAGTTCCTTGGTTTCTTCGCTGGTAAACGTTTCGTTCCAATCGTAACGGCAGTTGCAGCCGTCGTTGCTGGTTTCGTCATGCTTCTCATCTGGCCACCAGTACAAGGCGGTCTGAACACATTCTCGAACTTCATGTTAACTGAGAACCGCACATTCGCGGCGTTCATCTTCGGTTTGATTGAACGTTCATTGATTCCGTTCGGTCTTCACCACATCTTCTACTCACCGTTCTGGTTTGAATTCGGTTCATACACGGATGCGGCGGGTAACATCGTACGTGGTGACCAAGCGATCTTCTTCGCACAAATTCGTGACGGTGCTGAATTGACAGCAGGTACGTTCATGACTGGTAAATTCCCGTTCATGATGTTCGGTCTTCCTGCAGCAGCACTCGCAATGTATCACGAAGCACGTCCTGAGCGTAAAGCGGTTGTCGGTGGTCTCTTGGCTTCTGCTGCCCTTACATCGTTCTTGACTGGTATCACAGAACCAATCGAGTTCTCATTCTTGTTCGTAGCACCACTTCTCTTCGCAGTACACGCAGTATTCGCAGGGCTTTCGTTCATGACGATGCACCTCTTGAACGTTAAGATCGGGATGACGTTCTCAGGTGGTTTGATTGACTTCTTGCTCTTCGGTGTTCTTCCAGGTCGTACGGCTTGGTGGCTCGTCATTCCAGTCGGTCTCGTGTTCGCGGTTGTTTACTACTTCGGATTCCGTTTCGTTATCCGCAAATTCAACCTTAAAACACCAGGTCGTGAAGAGGAAGTTGTTGAACAGTCAACAGCTACCGGTTCGGAACTTGCACAAGATATCCTCGTCGGTCTTGGTGGCTCACAAAACATCAAGCACCTCGATGCATGTATCACACGTCTCCGTGTCGAAGTAAAAGATAAAGAACAAGTTAACAAAGATGAGTTGAAACGTCTTGGCGCATCGGGTGTCCTTGAAGTGGGTAACAACATTCAAGCAATCTTCGGACCACGTTCGGATGCATTGAAATCAGAGATCCAAGCGGTCATCGCTTCAGGTAATGAAAAGAAAGTCAACTAATTGATGACCTAGACCAATCCTTCGGGGTTGGTCTTTTCTTTTTATGTGAAACGGTTTCATCCAAACGTTAGAGGGAAAAAGTAAGTATTCTGACAAAGGAGGGAACCATGATGTGGAAGAAAGTGTTTGGCGTCTTACAACGGGTCGGGAAAGCACTCATGCTTCCGGTTGCGATTTTACCGGCAGCCGGTCTTCTCTTGGCGTTTGGTACCGCATTCCAAAACCCGGACCTCGTTGATTTGCTCCCGTTTCTGGCGAATGACTCACTTGTCCTGATTTGGCAAGTCATGACAGATGCCGGGGACATCGTCTTCGCAAACTTAGGGTTACTGTTTGCCGTCGGGGTCGCAATCGGCCTGGCGAACGGAGACGGGGTTGCTGGTCTAGCAGCGATTGTCGGTTATTTGATCATGAACAAAGTCATTAGCACGTGGAATGGGATTACCGCGGAAATCGCTCAAGGTGATCCGCAGTATGCGACCGTTCTTGGTATTCCGACACTCCAAATGGGGGTATTCGGAGGTATTATCGCAGGTCTTGTTGCAGCCTATGCGTACAACAAGTATTTCAACATCAAGTTGCCAGATTTCTTAGGGTTCTTTGCAGGAAAGCGGTTCGTCCCGATTGCGACGGCCGCATTCAGTTTGATTATCGGGATTGCGCTCGCGTATATATGGCCACCGATCGGGAATGCAATCAATACGTTCTCAAGTACGGTCATCGAGGCAAACGTTGCCTTATCAGCATTTATTTTTGGATTGGTAGAACGTTCCTTGATTCCGTTCGGTCTTCACCATATTTGGTATTCTCCATTTTGGTTCCAGTTTGGAGAATATACGAATCAGGCAGGCGATCTCGTACAAGGGGACCAACGGATCTTCTTCGCGCAACTGCGCGACGGGGTCGAGTTTACAGCTGGTACGTACATGACCGGGAAGTTTCCGTTCATGATGTTCGGCTTACCTGCTGCCTGTCTCGCCATGTTCCATACGGTTCCGAAAGAACGTCGGAAAGACGTCGAAGGACTCTACTTCTCAGCTGCCCTCACGTCATTCTTGACAGGGATCACAGAACCGATCGAGTTCTCATTCGTCTTCGTCGCACCACTTCTCTTCGGAATTCACGCTGTCTTTGCAGGACTTTCCTTTATGACAATGCATCTACTGAACGTCAAAATTGGGATGACCTTCTCGGGCGGACTCATTGACTATCTTCTCTTTGGTGTCTTGCCGAACCGGACGGCCTGGTGGCTCGTCATTCCGGTCGGTCTCGTCTTTGCGGTCATCTATTACTTCGGATTCCGTTTCGCCATTACGAAGTTTGATCTGAAAATCCCTGGACGTGACGTTCAGACCGGCGCGAAAGGGGACAAAGCAGGCATTGGGGATGACTTGCCGTATGAAGTACTCGTCGGACTCGGAGGACCTGAAAACATCAAACACTTGGATGCTTGTATCACACGACTTCGGGTCACCGTAAACGACGTGAAACAAGTCGACAAAGACCTCCTGAAAACTCTCGGTGCTGCTGGTGTGCTTGAGGTAGGAGATAACATTCAAGCCATCTTTGGACCGAAGTCGGATACGCTCAAATCACAAATCGCAACCATCATCGAAGGTGGCGAATATAAACCGAAAGAGAAAGTGGAAAAAGCGGTCATCACGCCGGAAGCGGCCGAACAGGCAGACCATCGCTTCTTAGCTCCGATGTCGGGTGTGTTGCTCTCACTCGATGATGTGCCGGACCAAGTCTTCTCCGGTCGCATGATGGGAGAAGGGTTTGCGATTGAACCAAGCTCAGGACAGGTCGTTTCGCCGGTGACAGGTCAAATCACGACATTCTTCCCGACGAAACATGCGATTGGCATCTTGGCTGACGATGGGCGTGAACTATTGATTCATGTCGGTCTCGATACGGTCAATCTGAAAGGGGAAGGATTCACTGCGAAAGTGGAAGAAGGTGCACGAGTTGAAGCGGGAGACGTGCTTCTCGAAGTCGATCTTGGCGCGATTCGAGATAAAGTGCCGTCACTCATCACACCGATCATTTGGACGAACGGAGACGGAAAAGTCGTTGTGGTTCCGTTCGGTGAAACCGTCGTCGCTGGTGAAGCACTCGATTTTAGAGCCGACGACAAAGGACCAGAATAACGCATCATACGAGCCACTCCAGAGAGAAATGGAGTGGCTTTTTTGAGTAGTTACCTCCATGTGCCTTATTCCAGAAAATGAGAGTCTCCATTATAGTAAAGGAGAATTCTCACGAAAGAAGGGGTACAGATGGAGCAAATGATTCAACTTAATCACGGACAAAAAGCGATTCCGGCCATTGGGCTCGGCGTATTCAAAGTAGAAGATGGAGGCGCGGTCATCGATGCAGTCGTCGAGGCGATTCGCCAAGGATACCGACATATCGATACGGCAGCTGTATATAGAAATGAAGAAGGAGTCGGTGTCGGCCTTCGTAAAGGGATGGAAATCGCAAATATTTCCCGGGATGATTTGTTCATCACATCGAAACTATGGAACGCCGATCAAGGTTATGATTCTGCCATCGCCGCTTATGAAGCTTCACTCGAACGTCTTGGATTAGAAAGACTTGATTTATATTTGATTCACTGGCCGGTCGAAGACAAAATGATCGAGAGCTGGTGTGCCCTTGAGACATTATATCGAGAGGGACGTGTTGGAGCAGTCGGAGTGAGTAACTTCCAGATCCATCACCTCGAGACATTGGCTGCGAACAGTGATCTCGTTCCAACTGTGAACCAAGTCGAGCGGCATCCGTTGCTTCGTCAATCCGAATTGGCAACGTACATGAATGAACATGGAATCGTACCGGTCACTTGGGCGCCGCTTATGCAAGGTGGATTGTTCGAAGAGCCGACTTTACTGGAAGTCGCGAAAGAAGTAAAGCGTTCTGTCGCTCAAGTGATTTTACGCTGGCATCTACAGACGGGATGGGTCATCATTCCGAAATCGATTAAACCGCATCGAATCGAAGAAAACTTCAGCTTGTATGACTTTGAGCTGAGCGAAGAGCAAATGAATCGTATCGATACGCTCGATCGACATAAGCGTGTCGGTCTGGACCCGGACGATTTCGATTTCTAAATAAGTATGCAAAAAAGTCCTTCTCTCGCGTTTGAGAGAAGGACTTTTGACGTTATTTTTTGATGTCAAACTTTTCGCTAAGGAAGTTCACGACTTCTTCAGCTGTGTCCATATTGAGGACTTCGTTGACGATTGATTCTGTTTCTGTCTTCGTCAAGCGCTTCACGAGGCTACGTGCACGAAGGACGCTTGAAGCTGACATTGAGAATTCATCGAGTCCAAGACCGAGAAGGATTGGAATCGCAAGTTCTTCTCCAGCCATCTCGCCACACATTCCGACCCATTTGCCGGCTTTATGTGCTTCCGTGATGACGTTGTGGAGGAGGTTCAAGATGGCAGGGTTGAACGGTTGGTACAAGTAAGAAACTTTTTCGTTCATGCGGTCAGCCGCCATCGTGTATTGAATCAAGTCGTTCGTACCGACTGAGAAGAAGTCGACTTCTTTTGCGAATTGCTTCGCCATGACAGCTGTCGATGGGATTTCGACCATCATCCCAGTCTCGTATTGACCGACTTCGATTCCTTCTTCTTTCAACTTCGCTTCTTCTTCAAGGAGAAGGGCTTTCGCTGCGCGGAACTCTTCGAGTGTCGCAATCATTGGGAACATGATGGCGAGGTTACCGTGAGCCGATGCGCGGAGAAGGGCGCGAAGTTGCGTCCGGAACAAGTCTGTTTCCTCAAGGCAAAGGCGAATCGCACGATAGCCGAGGAATGGGTTCATCTCTTTTGGTAGGTCAAGGTATGACAACTCTTTGTCGCCACCGATGTCGAGTGTACGGATGACGACCTGCTTGCCTTCCATCCCTTCAATAACCGTTTTATATGCCGTGTACTGTTCTTCTTCTGTCGGGAACGTTTCAGAGTCCATGTATAAGAACTCGGTACGGTAAAGCCCGATTGCGTCCGAACCGTTTTTCAAGACGCCCTCTAAGTCGTTCGGTGTCCCGATGTTCGCTGCAAGCTTCACTTTATGGCCATCCGCTGTAATAGACTCCTCGTTGACGAGTTGTTTCAACTCTTCTTTGTAAGCCTCGAAGTCAGCACGTTTGCCTTCATACTCTTTGACGAGGTCTTCTGAAGGGTTGACGAACACGTCACCTTCCGTCCCGTCGATGATGACGAGGTCACCATTTTTGATTTCTTCAAGGGCCACTTTCGTCCCAACGACTGCTGGAATTTCGAGTGAACGTGACATGATGGCAGAGTGAGATGTGCGTCCACCGATGTTTGTCGCAAATCCTCTGACGTACTTACGGTTAAGTTGTGCCGTATCTGAAGGTGTCAAGTCTTCGGCGATGATGATGACTTCCTCTGAAATCGAAGCAGGTGTCACGAATGTCACCCCAAGAATATGAGCCATGACACGTTTTGTCACGTCACGAACGTCAGCTGCACGTTCGCGCATGTACTCATTATCCATCGATTCGAAAATCATGATCATCGTTTGTGCGACTTCGTCAAGCGCTTTCGCAGCGTTCATGTTTTCGCTTTCAATTTTCTCGTTCACTTGCGATACGATTTCTGGGTCCTCAACAATTAAAAGGTGAGCTGAAAAAATCTCGGCTTTGTCTGGACCAAGTTCACGAAGCGTATGTTCGCGGATTTGTTCAAGCTCAGTTTTAGACTGTGCGATTGCATCTTGGAAACGTGCCTTTTCAGCAGCGACATCTTCAATCTTGTGTGATGGGATATCGAATGAAGGTGTCTCCATGACGAATGCTTTTGCAACTGCAATCCCTGCAGATGCACCAATACCTTTAATGTGTGACATAAGCGTAGTCCCTCTTTTCAAAGAAATAGTGTACTTTCCTGTCTCGTTACTTCATACCCGAAAAGAAAAAAGAACTAACGAGAACATAGAAAGTTAAAGTAGCAACGGTCTACGACTAGGGGAAGCCTCGACCAGTCAAATTGGCCTCACTTCAGGATGAAGAGAAGCCCGATTGCGTACTTTCTTATCCTATCATAAAATAAAACAACGTCACAACGAGGAGATAGCCCATGAATTCGAAGATTTCTTGACTCTTGCGCATACTATTTCATTATTTTGGAGAAGTTCGTTATGCTTACCATATATTATAGAAGGGAAGTGGCAACATGTATCAAATTGCCCAATTAAATTGGACAGATTCATATGAGACGATGGTCGTCGGAATCGGCGCGGCTGATTCAATCGATAAAGGACTCGACACATTGTTCGGAGGACGCGTCAAAGCGCTCATTCAGTCAGGAGACCTGTCAACAAAAACGGGAGAAGTGACGCTACTTCCGACATTCGCTGGCGAAACGGCACGAGTCTTGTTTGTCGGACTTGGTCAGCGGGACGACATGACGACAGAGAACGTTCGGAACTGGTTCGGAAAAGTCGCGAAGGTCATCAAAACCCGCGGATTAAAGGACGTCTCAGTTGCGCTCGAGACGTTTACAGAAGGTGCGACACGTATGTTTACAGAAGCGTATGAGATGGCGACGTATGAACATCCTACATACAAATCTGAGCCGAAACAAGCGGTTGAAGAGCCGACGATCACACTCCTTGGTGACGTGGATCAAAAGGACATCGATGCCGGTGTCGCCTATGGAAAAGGGGTTAACGTTGCACGCGAGTTAACGATGATGCCAGCCAATATTTTGACAGCGGAGACGCTGGCGGATTACGCGGTCGAGTTAGCGAAACGACATGATTTCAAATACCGCATCCTTGAAAAAGAAGAGATGGAATCCCTCGGCATGGGCGCATTGCTCGCAGTCAACCAAGGTTCGACGATTCCACCGAAATTGATTGTAATCGAGTATCGCGGTGCGGATGAAGAAGCTCCGATCGCCGTTGTTGGGAAGGGTGTCACGTTTGATACGGGCGGCTATTCAATCAAGCCGAAGGATGGCATCGTCGGGATGAAGGGGGACATGGGTGGTGCAGCTACCGTCCTCGGATTATTCGAGACCCTTGGATTGACGCGACCAAAACGTAACGTGATCGGAGTTATCGGTGCGACGGACAACATGATTTCAGGTGATGCGTTCAAACCGGATGATGTGATTACAGCGATGAACGGAAAGACGATCGAAGTATTGAACACCGATGCAGAAGGACGTCTCGTCTTAGCGGATGCTGTCACATTTGCCAAAACGTACGAACCGACGGCAATCATCGATGTGGCTACGTTGACAGGCGGTGTCCTTGTCGCACTCGGTACGGATGTGACGGGCTGTCTGACGAATGATGATACACTTTATCGCTTACTTGAAACAGCTAGCCGTGAGACGAATGAACTCGTGTGGCAGATGCCGTACTTTGATGTTTTCATCGACAAGGTGAGAAAATCGGAAGTTGCCGATTTGAACAACTCACCAGGTCGTTTCGGACATATGATTTTTGGTGGCGCGTTTGTCGGTGAGTTTGTCGGAGATACACCGTGGCTACATCTCGATATTGCGGGAACGAGCGAACGTGCGGCAGCGAATGACCTCGGTCCGAAGGGGCCGACTGGTGTCATGGTTCGGACACTCGCACGGATGATTGAATCGTGGGAGCGGTAAGAGCAGGTATATTAATCGGTTTGGCGATTCTGTGTGGCTCTTGCTACACGGTCTGGCCGAACCGTATTTGGTTAGGGAGCACAGTGTTTCTCGCCGTATTTGGCGTGTTGATGATGTTACAGGAGGTACGACATGGTAGGAGTAGGGATTGATGGTGCACGTGGCGGCTGGGTACGGATCACATACGACAGCATCTCGCTTTGTTTAACGATTTCGGAAACGATAGAGGAACTACTGATCGACGGTGCCATGCATTTTGTGGATATGCCGAAAGATTTAGGGACGGTTGACCATCCAAGTCGCGAATGCGATGCGTGGATGCGGAGCCGACTCACTCAACGAAAGTCGTCCGTCTTCACCCCGCCGATTCAAGAGGTGTTGCATGAAGCGACGTATGAGGAAGCAAACGAAAGAAGTCGGGCGTTGGTTGGTAAAGGGATTAGTAAACAAGCTTGGCATCTCGTTCCGCGTATCCGTGAGTTTCAACGCGTGGAAGCAGAGAACGTCTACGAGTCGCATCCGGAAGTCTGTTTTTCGGTCATGCTGGGACAAGAGGCGTCACATCGGAAAAAGACGAGCGAGGGTCAGGAAGAGAGAATCGAGTTGCTTCGGAAGTATTCCAAAAGCTCTCCTTGGAAATGGAAGATGTCGAACGTGCAAATGGATGATATTATCGATGCCTGCATTCTAGCAGTAGCGGCGTACGAAGCCGGGACAAGCGGTCTTTTGCTACATCCAAGTAAAACACATGAGCCCAATGTGGCTGTACCTCAAATGAAAAAAGAGCGATGAAATCAACATTTCATCGCTCTTTTGCTGTCGTCGTAGGCGGTCCAACGATGAACCGCCACATATAATGAAACACTTTGGCGTTGTATAGCGCCTTTAAGAGAACGGCAAGCACGGGTCCGACGATGAAACCTAATACACCGAATAGCTTCAAACCGACAAAAATTGAGATGAGTGCGGCCAGTGGGTTCAAGCCAATATGGGAGCCGACAATCTTCGGTTCAGCCAAGTTGCGTTGGACGATAACGACGATATACAACACAATCAATCCGATTGAAACAAACCAGTCCCCTGACACAGCAGCATAGGCTGCCCATGGAATAAGCAACGTCCCGACCCCTAAATATGGTAATAAATCAAAGAACCCTGCAAGTAGAGCGAAGGAAAGGGGGTTGTCGATACGAAGGATGAACATGCCGACAAGTACGATTCCGAACGTGATAGAAATAAGAGTGAATTGAGCTCGTACATAGCCAAAAAGGGCGGATTTAAGATTGATCATCACTTCCTCAAATTCTTTAAAACCTTTACGTTTATTCAAACGATTAAGTGAATCGATATATGATGGCCAATCTTTTGTGATGAAGAACCAAGCGAGAACAATGACGACAACGAGTAGTAAGACGAGCGGGAGGGCAGCTAACATGCTCTGTAGGACACTTGCGACTCCTCGTGAGAGAACGCCGATTGCAGCAGCGAGTTGGACGCCGAGTTCCGTGATTCCACCTTCTAAAGATGTCGTCTGCCCGGGGTTTAGCTGTTGATAGCTCTCGTACGCATCGTTGACGAGCGGTGCGATTTTCTCATTGAACAGTCGTTGGATAAACTCGGTGAACGTCTCAATTTGTTCAGGGAGTCGTTCCGCTGCCACCGTCGCATAATGAATCAATTGGATGATGACGATGGTGATGATTCCGACGACGATGCTGAGCACGATGATTAAGGAAATGAGTGTACCGAGTGCGCGTGGCATATTTGTTTTTCGTTCAAAAAAATTGACGAGCGGGACGGTCATCAAGGATAAGAGAAGGGCAAATACGAAAGGATACGTATATTCAAAAAGTATGTTCAATACCCAGGTGAACATAAATAAACCAATCACAACGAGTACGAATCGAAGCAATTGCCAAAGTCTTGCCGATGACATATAAAACCCACCCTTTCCGGACAACTGAATTGAGCATAGTATATCATGTAAGCGGTAAATAAAGCAGAAAGATAGGTGAATGAGCGTGAGAGAAGTTCAACAAAAAATTGATGAGATGATTCTTCATTTAGGTGGTTATTGGAGACCTTTATCCGGTCTGGCAAGATTGTTAGAAGAAGTGGGAGAAGTGGGGGGAGCATTGCGAAGAGGTGCGATGGATGAATTAAAAGAAGAGTTGCTCGATGTCCTTGTCATCTCGACGTGTCTGGCGAATCAATATGCGATTCAACTCCGACAACCGGAAGCGAACACTGAAGGAGAGACGCAAGAACAGCTTTATTTTCAAATCGTTGAAGAGGCGGGCGAAGTGGCTCGAATTTTGAACGCTTATGAAGGAGATAAGAAGCTGAAACCGAACCTGCATGGACAGTCGCTTCAACGCCATATCGAGCAATTGCAATGTGTCGTTTTATCAATCGGTACATTGAGTAACCTCCATTTGTTCGATTCACTGTTCGACCTGATCGAAGAAAAATCGAATCGTGACTTTGGTCGCTTCGATCATACACCGGACCCCATCACGGAAGCATCCGTTCGTACTTATATGAGGCACCAATCAGGTCGCTACTGGGGTGGAATTTCGGTTAAATCATTTGAACGGTTCGACCGATATATAGAACGAGAACATCATATAGAGCGTTTCTATCGAATCGCTTCAATTGAAGGATTAGATGGATTTGTGATTCATCAAAAACGAGATGGACTTATTCGAGTCGAGGACTTTCTTGTTACAGACGGGTTCATGATAACAGTAGAAGACTATGAATCGGAGCGGTTTTTAGTCATTCGGCCGGTTCAATAAAAACATTTACCTTTTTATCAAAAACATTCATCTTTTTTTCAAATATTTACTTTTTTTAAAAAAGCATTATGCTAATATGTAATTGTTGTTAGTAGGAAATGCCGCAATGAGAAAGGAATATTTTGGATGAAAATGAAACTATTGAAAGTTGCCCTCATCTTAACGGTTCTATTGTTCGGGATGCAACTTCCGTCTGTCGAAGCTGCTACTTACGATGGAGAAACGACTGTCAATTTGAACATTCGTACGAAACCTAGTCTAAGTGGAACGGTAGTGAAAACATTACCGAGAGGCACGAAAGTAGAGTATGGTACGTATAATCAATCTTGGCATAAAGTGTATGTAAACAATCGTACATATTACGCCTCGGCCCAGTACATTCGTAAACTTTCATCCACCTCAAGCTCGTTGACGACCCAGTCGACAACGTCTACCGGTGTGATTACTGCGAACTTAAACATCCGCGTCACGTCCCATCGATCAGCGACGATTGTGACCACGCTTAAGAAAGGGACGGAAGTGAAGTACGCTGTTCACAATTCGTCTTGGGCAAAGGTTTATTTAAATGGTAAGACGTACTATGCCGCAAAAGCATATATCGCACCAAAACTCACAGAGTCGAATGTCGAACGGGTGGACGGCTATACAAATCGGGATTTGAAATTATTCTCTGAACGAAACCAGCGTTCGAAAGAGCGGAAAGTCCTTCCGAAAAACACGGCTGTCGTCTCGAGCAAATATAACTCGAGCTGGTCGATTGTCTATCTTGGAAACGAAACGTATTACACACCGACTTGGGGAATCACACCAGGCGAATTGGATACAGGTGTGGAGAAGAAAGACGGATATGCGAATCGTGATTTGAAATTATTCTCTGAACGAAACCAACGTTCGAAAGTTCAGAAAGTCCTTCCATTAAACACGGCTGTCGTCTCGAGCAAATATAATTCGAGCTGGTCGATCGTCTATCTTGGAAATGAAACATATTACACACCGACTGCTTGGATCTCTACATCGAAAACGCCAACGGAACCACCGACGTCAACGGAGCCGAATGACGGACTCACACAAGGGTATGCGAACCGAACGGTCAACTTGTTCGGAAAAACGCACCAGAGTTCACCTATCCAGCTCGTTCTTCCAAAGTATACGGCCGTCTCCTATAAGGCGTACAATTCGAGTTGGTCGACGGTTCATATCGGCTCGAAAGTATACTACACAGCGAGTTCGTGGTTGACGAAAGGGAAAGCCCCTGCAGCACCGGAAGCTGCACCGAAAGGGACGATATACATCAACACACCGGGCGATGTATTGAATGTGCGCTCGAAAGCAAGTCTTGATTCGAACGTGGTTGGTCAGCTCAAGCACACTACAGCTGTTTCTCACTATGGAACAGTGAACGGGTTCCATAAAATCAAATATAACGGACAGGATGCCTATATTTCTTCAGCTTTCGTTATGACAACAAAACCAAGTACATCTACTGGGACTGTCATCATTCTCGATCCTGGACATGGTGGGAAAGACCCTGGAGCACTAAATGGTTCTTTGTATGAAAAAACGATTGTTCTTGATGTCACAAAGCGTGTCGAGGCATATCTTCGTTCGAAATACGATTACAATGTGCGACTCACACGCTCAACAGATGTCTATTTGACACTTGGTGAACGCGTAGCTGCAGCTAAATCATTACGCGGTGACTTATTCGTCAGCATGCACGTCAACGCAGCGGGTTCTTCTGCCGCCAAAGGTTTAGAGACGTTCTATTCTTCACAGTCTGCGCATAGTTCTCGGAGTCGTGTACTTGCATCAAACATTCAAAGTAACTTGGCAAATAAGATGAGCGGAATGTCTAACCGAGGGGTAAAGACGGCGAACTATTACGTGATTACGTATAATACGATGCCATCTGCACTCGTCGAATTAGGATTCATCTCTTCGCCGACAGACTTAACTTACCTTCGCAGTAATACTTCTCGTCAGCGTATGGCAGAAGGTGTGGCTGAAGGAATTGCTAAATATGTTCAAACATACTATTGACTTAACGGCCTCAGACTTTAACGTCTGGGGCTTTTTTGTTCACGCTCAAATGTTGCACTAATTCATGACGTCAAAAAACCGAACCTTTGGAAGGTTCGGTTCGCTTTTTATAAATCATCAAATCCGTTCGCGTCTGTCACTTTCGCATAAGAACGTGACTTCTGTTCGAAGAAGTCAGATTTTGTCGCATTGAGCGAGTCGTCTGAATAGGCACGGATCCATGGCATGACATCTTCGTCAAATCCTTCATACAAGTCATTTAGGCCGATGACGCGTAAGCGCTTGTTCGCCAAGTATTTGACGTAATCACGCATTTCACTGACGTCGAGTCCGTCGAGGTCGCGGAGAACATATTCACACCATTCGATCTCGAGGTCGACCGCTTCTGCCATCGTGTCGTATACGAATTGACTGAACTGTCCGTCTGCATCAATCTTAGGATTTTCTGTCAATACGGCACGTAAGAGCTGACTGATGAAGTATGAATGTTGCATCTCGTCACGTTGGATGTAACTGATCATCGTCGATGTACCGACCATCTTTTGGTGACGAGCGAGATTATAGAAATAAGCGAAGCCTGAGTAGAAGTTGATTCCTTCTAGGATGACGGATGCGACGAGTGATTTCGCGAAGTTCTCTGCATTAGGCGTTTCACGGAAATCTTCGTATAGGTCCAAAATAAATTGGTTTCGTTTCATGACCATTTCGTCATCTTTAGCGATGTCGAAGATGCGATTTTGTTCAGCTAGTGGCACGAGACTTGATAAGACATAGCTATACGATTGGTTGTGTACGACTTCTTGTTGCGCAATGACCGCAAGCACTGCGTGAACCGAAGAGTCGGATGAGAACATCGAAGACTCGAGGATATAACGTGTCTGGACCGAGTCGAGAATCGATAACAGTCCGATGATTCGTTTGAATGCATCCTGTTCACGTTCGGTCAGCTGCGACCATTGTTGCATGTCTTTCGACATCGAGATCTCATCGGGAATCCAAAAGTTGGATAGCAACTGTTTGTAAATCGTATAGAACTGAGGATACGCGATGTCGTTCCAGTTGACGATTGAGCTCGTTTCACCACCGATGATGGCAGTTGCCCGGTTAGGATGTTTGGGCGACAATAATTTGATTTTCTGAATCGACATGGTGCATTACTCCTTCTTCTACATGGTGAGCCATTCGTTCTGCCCAATGTTGGACGTTGTATGGTTGGTTACGTGGTGACTGCTCGATTTTGAGTAGTTCACCGGCAAGCGGAATTCCGTATTTCGAAAGGTGGTACGCCATCTCATCGACCGCACGACAGAAGTGAACAAACATTTTGTCACCCGTTCCGAATACCGCTGCTTGCCGAATCGGCACATTTAATTCTTTCAACACGAGACGGAACGTGTCTTTCATTTCCTCTGGTAAGACGCCATCTGCCCATGTATAAGAACCAAAATAGACGAGATCGAATGTAGCGAGGGACTGAGCTTCACGATAACCGACTCGATCGGCATCATAGCGGACGACCGAGTTGCCACGGTGATGATGTGTCGCTTCGATGAGCGTTGCCACTTCTTCCGTGTTTCCACTCATCGAGTGACAAATGATTGCGATGTTCATATGGTGGACCACCTTTCATAAAAACGGACTAACTTCGTGATAATGAGACTAGTTATGAGGCACAAGACTCACATTCATCCACTTCAACGGTTGTTGAGCGCGTATAGTAAATCGATTTCATGCCGAGCGACCAGGCTTCGAGATGCATCGCGAGAAGTTCTGTCGCCTTTACATCGTTCTTGACGTACAAGTTAAAGCTGATGGCTTGGTCGATGTGGCGTTGACGCGATGCGTTCTGACGAATGCTCCATAATTGATCGACTTCGAACGCTGATTTATAGAACCAGTTCGTCTCCGGCGTCAAATCCGGAACCGTGACGGGGATCTTATAATTTTTCTTTTCTTCCGAGTAGACTTTCTTATAAACCGGGTCAATCGATGCAGTACTACCGGCGATGATTGCAGTAGAGGAGTTCGGTGCGATGGCCATCATATAGGCGTTACGGACACCGTTTTGATGAACCGCTTCTGCAAGCCCGTCCCAATCGAGGTCATCGTGTGAACGATAGTTCCGACGCTTGAAGTACTCACCCGTGTGCCACTCTGAACCTTCAAAGACACCGAACGCACCTTTTTCCTTGGCAAGTTCCATCGATGCCTGAATCGTGAGATACGCAATTTTTTCATACAGTTTTTCTGCATATTGTACGGCATCGACCGACTCCCAACGGATTCCTTCGAGTGCGAGTAAGTGATGCCAACCGAATGTACCAAGACCGACCGCACGGTATTTTTGGTTCGTGATCATCGCCTGTGGAACTTCGATCGTATTCAAGTCGATCACGTTATCGAGCATACGCATTTGAATTGGGATGAGACGTTCGAGTACGTCTGCTTTCACAGCCCGGGCGAGCGCGATTGAACTCAAGTTACAGACGACGAAATCACCAGGAGTCTTCGTGATGACGATTTTTCCGTCTTGCGTGTACTCCTCTTCAATCGTCGTAGCCGACATGTTTTGCGCGATTTCGGAACAGAGGTTTGAACTATAAATCATCCCTGCATGTTTGTTTGGGTTCGCGCGGTTCACGGCGTCGCGGAAGAACATGTACGGTGTGCCTGTCTCTAGCTGTGAACGCATATAACGTTTCACCAGGTCGATGGCAGGAACCGTCACGCGAGACAATTCTGGCGTATTGACACATTCCATATATTTCTCTGTGAAGCTCCCACCGTTCTCAGTTTCGTCGAAGTAGTCCTCGAGGCTGTAGCCCATTACCGTACGAATTTCATGTGGGTCGAACAAGTGCCAATCCCCACGTTCTTCGACGGTACGCATGAAGAGATCTGGTAAGCAGACACCAGTAAACAAGTCATGTGTCCGAAGGCGTTCGTCTCCGTTATTCAATTTCGCATCGAGGAATTCGAAGATATCCTTATGCCAAATATCTAAATAGACGGCGATTGAGCCTTGGCGCATGCCGAGCTGGTCGACGGAGACAGCCGTGTTATTCAATTGTTTCATCCACGGAAGGGCACCGCTTGAGACGCCTTTGAATCCTTTAATGTCACTTCCACGTGAACGGATTTTCCCGAGATACACGCCGATGCCGCCGCCCCCTTTCGAGAGTGTCGCCACGTCTGTATTTGAATCGTAAATCCCCCGAAGTGAGTCGTCGATCGTATCGATGAAGCAAGAGCTGAGCTGTCCGTATGATTTGCCGGCATTTGACAAGGTCGGTGTCGCTACCGTCATGTAAAGGTTTGAAAGAGCCCAGTACGCTTCTTCGACGAGTTTCAAACGAGTCGTCTCATCTTCCTTTTGCATAAGGGTCATCGCGATAACCATGAAGCGTTCCTGTGGAAGTTCATAAAGATTCTTCACGTGGTCGCGTCCGAGGTAGCGGTCCGACAACGTCCGGAGTCCGATATATGTGAAGAGACGGTCACGGGATGGATCGATTAACGATTCAAGATGATCCATATCTTCTTTAGAGTACGTATTTAAAAGTGCTGGAGTAAAGATGCGTTTTGACGTCAACGTCTCGACTAAGTGATAGAAGTTGCCATAGCGCATGGAAGCCTCGTAGCCTCGGTTGCGTGCCGCTTCGAGATAGAGACGGTTCAAATACATCTCTGTCGCAACGAACGTCCAGTCAGGTTCTTCGGCTTTCAACATGTCGAGCGCATGCATCGTCAATAAGTCATACACTACATCTTGTGTCAGCGTCTTCGTTTCGAGCGCCCGAATCGCCCGTTCTTCATAGCGCTCCACACTTAATTGAGGATACCGCGTCTGGATAGATTGAATAAGAGAGGCGACGTCAGCGAGCGTTGGGGCCGCCGGTAGCATCGTCTCGTGATGGATAGGGGATGTCAAAATCGATCACTCCTTTAATAAATGTAGACGTTATGAAAGTATAATAAGAACTTCCTAACCTGCCACAATATTGTGTTAACGACCAAAATACCTGTTAACTATATATTGACACTTTTATCTCTTTTTAATCATAAAACATCTATATTTAGTTTTGCAATGCTTGACATTCTTGGATGTATCGACCGACCTTTTGCTTTTGCTCAAAAAGGGCTTCATGAGCCGATTTGAGACAGAGAACTGAGATGAAAAAAATTTATGTAATATGATTGCTTGTTTTTTCACAAAAAATGAATCCGATTTCATCATCATCGCTACATTGAACATTACGTCACTTTCGGACAGAATAGATAGTGTTTGACGTTTTGTTTAAACAATTATCCCTATTCGTTCCATACTAGATATAGTGTTGTGTCAAAGTGTGACAGAGGAATCCATTTGTCAAGGCTGGTATCCTAATGAAAAGTAAGGTAGATTGATGAGGTAGGACATTGATTTCAACGAAAAGAAGGGTTTAACAAGTGCGTACAGAAGACTTATTATTGACATGGGACCCACTCGGTTATGGGACAGGTTCATACGGGCCAGAGTTCGATGAGGTGATGATGGCATTGATTGACGTCGATTCTCCTGAACAGTTAACCGAAATCATTCGGCGCACACTTCTTGACGCGTTCGATGAGTGTCCACCAGAATCAGAAATCATCGAGATGGCACAGCGACTCTTCGCATCGTCATCTTGCCAATTATAAGGAGGAATAAATATGTTACGAATTGATCCAACACCTAACCCGAATGCAATGAAAGTGACACTTCCAGAAAACGTGTTCGGTGCGAAAAGTCAGAGTGTGAAAGCAGGCGAAGCGACAGATCAACCGCTCCTCGCAAAACTTGTCGAGATTGAAGGCGTAGAAAGTGTGTTTGCATATGGTGACTTTGTGACCATTTCGAAAGAGAACGGTGTGAGTTGGGAAGCAATCCTCCCACAAGTTGAGACGGCATATCGCGGATGAATCCGACTGTTACGATTGTCATTCCGGCTTATAAACGCGAGACGGAACTGACAGAACTGCTTGAAAGTTTAACGGTCCAAACGTTTCAACAGTTCGAAGTCTTGATTATGAATAATGAGGGGCCGCCAAAACAACATCTTTTGGCGCCTTTTTTGAATCAATTGGATGTACGTGTCATAGAAGTCGGCGAAAATCATCACGTCCGTGCCCGAAATCGTGGTGTTCTTGAAGCGAAAGGCGATGTCATCCTGTTGTTAGACGATGATGACCTCCTCATGCCGACTCATCTCGAGGACAGCTTACGGGATCTTCAACAGGCTGACCTTGTCTATACGGATGCCGAATTGTTTCGGTTTGAATGGAAGCATGGACGTCGTGTCGTGACCGAATGGGAACCTTTTGCATACGAGTTCGATCAAGAGCGGATACGTCAAGATTCAACATTTATCCCGTCTGGTACAATGTATCGAAAGTCGATTCATGACACGATTGGTCTGTTCGACGAAGACGTCTATAACTACTGGGATTGGGATTTCTTATTAAGGGTCGTGGAGCAATTTAGTGTGTCGCATCCTGCCCGCGCGACAGTACTTTACGCATTCAACGGGACCGATAACTTGTCGGCAAAACAAGACGAAACGAGACGTCGTTACTTTGAGCGCTTCTGTCAAAAACATGGACTGACAGACATGGAAATGAAGAACTTCCATATTGTTCAGGAAGAACGACGTTCATATGTGAGACAGACAGAGAGAACGTTTACCGGCGTGCTACCTGGTCGGACAGAAGGAGATTAAGTATGTATTCATCAAAAGAACTAGAATTGTTAGAGTTGTTAGAAGAGAAAGGCTATCTCGAAACGAAGATGTTAGCTGATTTGTTGGCACTCGATGAAGAGACGATTGAATCGATGCTTGAGAAGTTCAAACAAGACGGAATCTTACTTGGTTTTCGGGCAATGGTCAACTGGCAAAAAATAAATCGGCATGATGTCACGGCATTCATCGATGTCAAAGTCACCCCAAAACGGGGACGAGGGTTTGATGATGTGGCCGAGCGCATTTATCGCTTCCCGGAAGTGACGGCGCTTTATTTGATGTCAGGCGCATACGACCTCCAAGTCGTCATTCGTGCGAACTCACTGCAAGACGTCGCTTCATTCGTTTCGGATAAGTTGTCACCGCTAGATTCAGTATTGTCGACGACGACTCACTTCAAATTGAAGACGTACAAGCATGACGGCATTTTGTTCACCCCACAAATTGAAGACAAGCGGTTAAACATCACACCATGAAGTCTTTATCAAATCAAGTAGTCTCGATGAAGCCATCGGGCATTCGCCGTTTCTTCGATTTGGCACAAACGATGGAAAATGTTGTCTCTCTCGGGGTGGGAGAGCCGGATTTCATCACGCCATGGAACGTGCGAGAAGCGAGCTACGCTGCTCTTGAAGAAGGATATACAGCATATAGTGCCAACGCAGGACTCATCGAATTGCGAGAAGAGATTGCTAATTATATGAAGAAGCGATTTTCAGTTGAATACGATCCGACTTCAGAAGTCATCGTTACTACAGGGGCTTCACAAGCACTCGATATTGCATTTCGTTCCCTCCTCAATCCGGGAGATGAGGTCATCGTGGTCGAACCGGCATTCGTATCGTACGGTCCCCTCATCGAGATGGCGGGCGGAAAAGTGGTCCCTGTAGCTTGTCGTCCGGAAAATGGTTTTCGTCTCGATCGAGATGACGTTGAACGTGTCATTACCGAACGAACGAAAGCGATTTTACTTTGCTTCCCATCCAATCCGACAGGTGCCACGATGAATGGTGAGGAACTCGCACAAATTGCTGAACTCGCGACCAAGCATGACCTATGGGTCGTCAGTGACGAGATTTATGCAGAACTTTGTTACGATGAACCGTTCGTCAGCTTTGCGACGCTCCACGACATGAGAGACCGAACGATTGTCGTGAACGGCTTCTCGAAAGCGTTCGCGATGACAGGATGGCGCCTCGGCTTCACTTGCGCACCAGAAGTCGTGACGCGGGAGATGTTGAAAGTTCATCAATATGGCATGATGTGTGCGCCGACGCTCGTTCAATTTGGTGGTCTTGAAGCACTGCGCTCTCGCCATCAACATGTGCCGAACATGGTGAAGAGCTATCGTCAACGCCGGAACTACTTTATTCAGGCGCTGGACAAGGCAGGTTTGCCGACGCATGTACCAGGTGGTGCTTTCTATGCGTTCCCTTCGATTCGGCATACCGGATTGACGAGTGAGGAATTTGCGGAACGACTCTTGATTGAAGAGCGGGTCGCCGTTGTTCCTGGTAATGCCTTCGGAGAGAGTGGAGAAGGGTTCGTTCGAGCAAGTTATGCAACATCGCTCGAACAATTGCAAGAAGCGATTCGTCGAATCGAACGTTTCATGAAGCAATTCGAAATGAAGACTATCGAACAAGACTCTCAACGATGAGGGTCTTGTTCTGTTCTACAAGAATCGAATGTGTAAAAACAAGAGGTGAGGTGAAAATATGGAACGTTACGATTACATAGCGGTTGGGTGTGGTCCGTATAATCTTGGTCTCATGGCTCTTGCAGAAAAGACAGCACTACAAGGAATCTGTTTTGAGCAGCGGACGGAAATGATGTGGCATGAGGGTATGTTGATTGAAGGGATGACGATGCAGACACATTATTTACAAGATCTCGTCACGTTAGCGGACCCGACCCATCCGTCGAGTTTTCTGAACTATTTGAGTGATACGGGTCGTCTCCAAACATTTATCACGCAAGAACAAGGTAAGATTCCTCGAACGGAGTACAATCGTTACTTGCGCTGGGTTGTAAATCAACTGTCGACGATTCGCTTCGACCATTATGTATCTGACGTTCAAGCGGAAGAAGATGGGTTCGTCGTGACAGTCGAATCAGATGGTCAATCAATACAAGTTCATACAAGACACCTCGTCCTAGGAACGGGTGCAGCACCATTCGTGCCAGATGGATTTGAACAAGTCATTCATACGAGCGATTATTTGACCTATCGGGACGTCCTCAGAGACCGATATCGTGTCGCGGTCGTTGGGAGTGGGCAGAGTGCGGCGGAAGTCTTCCTAGACTTGTTGCGTGACGCGACGGACGAGCAACGGGTCGACTGGATCACACGCTCCGATCACTTTGAGTCACTGGAGGCAGGAAAGCTAGGAGACGAAATCTTTAGTGTGGATTATGTCGATTATTTTCATGGGCTGCCATATGACGCTCGTCAAGAACTACTCGGGTCATTCGAACGTTTCCGTCATGGCGTCAACCCTGAGACGATGACCTCGATTTATGAGACCTTGTATCACCGAACGGCAGAAGGGGAAGAGACGCTAGCTGACATGATGACACAGGTCGAAGTGGAATCGATCTCTTATGATTGGTTAACACATCGTTTGAAAGGGACGCGACGATATACGGGAGAAGTGATTGAAAAAGAGTACGATCTCGTCGTCGTGGCGACAGGGTATCGACCGGTCATGCCGAGCTGGATTGAGCGATTCCCGATTGTGTGGGAAGCAGAGGGTGAATGGGCTGTCCGGGAAACGTATGAGGTGGTCATGAGCGAGTCGTTAAAGGGAAAATTGTTCACGCATACGAATATAGAACATTCGCATGGTCCGGCCGCGACGAATCTCGGGATGGCCGTCTATCGAAATGCAATGATGTTGAACGAAATGGCAGGGGAAACCGTCTATCCAATCTGTCATCAGAAGCCGTTTACGACGTTTTGAACAAAAAAAGGGCTAGGCGAGTCGCCTAGCGGAATCAGGGGGGAATACTTGAAGTCTTGCTTGATTTGTATTTACCCCGACCTTCGACTTTAAAACATTTCAACGAGGTGAAATAATCTTTTTTACTAATTTCTACACTTTATCGAAAAAAGTATGTTATAGTAAGTTGATGAATTTAGCATAGGAGTTGTTTGTAATGGCAAAATACGAAAAAGATCAAGTTTTAAAAGGTAAAGTAACAGGAATTCAACCATTCGGTGCTTTCGTAGCACTTGACGATGAGACTCAAGGTCTTGTCCACATTTCAGAAATCTCACACGACTACGTAAAAGACGTAAACGATTACGTTCAAGTCGGTCAAGAAGTTGAAGTGAAAATCCTTGAAGTGGATGAAGCTTCTAAAAAAATCAAGCTTTCAATGAAAGCGACTCAAGAAGCTCCAAAACGTGAGAAGTCTGCGAAGACAGCTCGTCGTGCGCCACGTCGCAACGAAGCATCTTCTAACTTCAAGCAAGAAGAAGCTCCAGGATTCACAGTCCTCAAAGATAAACTTGAAGACTGGATCAAAAACACAAACTTCAAGAAGTAAGTATTTAAAGGTGACCCGTTCTAAACGGGTCACCTCAGCTTGTTGACGAACCAGGTCGCATCTTGCGACCTGGTTCGTCCTTTTTTGTGGTTCCCGGTTTCTTGAGGCGTTCTGCCCCCATAA
>NZ_JACSKX010000010.1:0-122164 GCF_018617835.1 Exiguobacterium sp. s101
TTGGACTTTCAATGCCTTTGAATATTTGGTCATAAAAAACACCCCATAAAAGTTGGATTTTTCATGTCCAACTTTTATGGGGCAGTTCATCGGAATTCAGTCTTTTTTTGTATTTGAATTGAAAGCGGAAGAGTCTTTCTGAAGAGCCTCCGCAATGATTTTATCCCAATCTGCAGCATCACATGCCGTTGTACATGTAGGCTCAATCTCACATGTTGCACATTTTCCACCCTTTGCTTTCTGCGTGTAGCGGTAAAGGGAGAAGGCGGCATATCCAAAGACAACAGATCCGATAAGTAAGTCAAAGAATGGCATGGTGTTCCTCCTTACGCAAATCCGAACAGACGACCGACTTGATAAATGACAAGCGATACCACATAGGCAACCCCTAAGCCATATAAACTGGTGAACCATGTGAGTTTGGCACTCCCGACTTCACGACGTATGACAGCGACCGTCGCTAAACAAGGTACGTATAGCAAGACGAAGACCATGAAACTATACGCGCTGAGTGGCGTGAAGACTGGCAATAACGACTCAGATAAATCAGATTCGCTAACGGCATAGATAATCGCCATAGTGGAAACGACTACTTCCTTTGCTAAGAAGCCGGTAATGAGCGACGCGCCGGCTTGCCAAGTACCGAATCCGAGAGGAATGAGCAGAGTGGCGATTGCCCCACCAATCATAGCTAGAAAACTATCGTTCATGGGCACATCAAAACCGCCCGGGCCTGAATACGCAAGGAGCCAGATAAATACAGAGCCTCCAAAAATAAAAGTACCGGCTTTGCGAACGAATCCTTTGGCTTTTTGCCAAGTGCTGCGCCATAGAGTGAGTCCTTGGGGGACGCGGTATGGGGGTTGCTCTACGATGAATAAGCTCGTCTGATCTTCGGCAGCTAATGCTTTCGTAAATAGTTTTGCAGCAATCAAGGCGAGGAAAATGCCTAGCATATAAAGCGATAACACAACGAGAGCTTGATGAGCTGAGAAGAAACTAGCTGCAAACACAGCGTAAATCGGAAGCCGAGCCGAACATGACATGAATGGTGAGATGAAGATTGTGACGAGGCGTTCTCTCTCCTCTTCGACCGTCCGAGCTGCCATGATTCCAGGAACGTTGCAGCCAAATCCGATAATCATCGGGATAAAACTTTTTCCGTTCAGTCCGACGAGTTGCATGAAACGGTCCATCACGATGGCGACCCGCGCCATATATCCCGAGTCCTCTAAAAATGAGATGAAGAAAAAGAGGACAAAGATTTGTGGGACAAAGACTAATACCCCTCCGACACCTGCGATGACACCGTCTACGAGAAGTGCTTGAATGAATGACGAGGCACCTAAAGCATCCAATATCCAAAAGGTTCCTGATGTGATGGGGCCAGACAACAATCCGTCTAATAAATCGGAAAGGGGTGCGCCAATCCAATTAAACGTCACATGGAATAGCGTATAGAGTACCCCGAAAAAGATGGGCAGACCTAAGATAGGATGTGTCACAACCGCATCGATACGATCCGTCATCGTCACTTCTTGCATACGTTGATTTTCAATGACTTGATGTCGGATTTGTTTCGCCCAATCGCGACGACGTTCGGTGATATGGGCATGTGCAAAACGTCCGAGTGTCGCTTCGAGATCTTTACGGATGGCGACAATGTCTGGAGATGATGCTTCCAAATGGTCAACGACAATCCGGTTACCTGCTAAATATTGAATTGCAATCCATCGATCCGTTCTCGATAGACCTACCTCTCGAAGGATGCGTGCAATCGCTTCTTCGGTCTCTGGCCCATAGTTTAGTTCGAACGGTTGACGTTTTTCCATTTGAATCGATGAGAGTAAGACGTCACAACCATCACCTGTTCGTGCCGTAATCGGAAACACATCTACTTGAAGAAGTGTTTTTAATTTATCGAGATGGACATGCATCCCACGGCTTTCTGCGACGTCGACCATGTTTAAACCGATTTGAAGCGGACGTCCCATCTCTAGAAGTTGCAAAGTAAGTTGTAAGTTGCGTTCTAATTGTGAGGCATCGACAATATTGATCATCCCGTCAAACGGTTCATGCAATAAAAAACGGGAAACAATCGCTTCATCTGCCGAGAGCGGATCTAAATCATAAACCCCAGGCAAATCGATTAATTGTCCGACCTTCCCATGTAACTGACCGATTTTTTGTTCGATTGTAACCCCGGCCCAGTTGCCGACATGTGCGAATGAACCTGTTAATCGATTAAACAATGAAGTTTTACCTGTATTTGGATTGCCAATCAATGCGATACGTTGACTCATGGTACAATCACTCCGATTTTTTCGGCATCTGATCTTCGGATGGCGATAATTTGTTGATGATCTACTTGTTCAATGGTTAGCGGTCCTGAAAAAATAGCTCTGCGCTTCACACGTACCGAGCATCCCTCATAAAAACCAAGAGAAATCATTCGCCGGCACAAGCGATCATCAATTTTAGTCAAATCAGATAGAATGACGGTTTGATTCAACGCGACATGTCGTAATAGACTCATAAGTAACCTTCCCTATCTTTTGATAACGATTCTCATTCGTTATCTTATCATGTTCAAGGTGAAAGTGAAATATTGTTCATATAAAAAGTTATCTTTTATAAATAATAAGATCGAATGAACATAAAAAAGCGTAAACGAGTATCGTTTACGCTTCTTCAATCGTTTCATGATTTTCTTTGGCGCTCTCACGCAAAGCTGACGACATGACGTCGGCAAGGTCACGTTTGCGAAGTACACCGACACCTCGATCGGTCGGTCCGCCTGGGGCAGCCACGTCGGCAATCAATTCATTTGTCTCACGTGTTTCGTGTGACAGTAACTCTGCAGAACCTTTCATCGCCTGAGCGACAATTTGTCGCGCCGTCTGTTTATCGTATCCGACATCCGTCAAGACAGGGGTCATCGCACCGACGATTTCATAGAAGAAGGCTGGACTACAACCTGCAGCGGCCATAAAGGCGGACATCGTCTTCGCATCGGTGACGGCCGTTCGACCGACACGTTCAAAGAGAGAAGTCGCTTTATCGCGGTCGGTATCATCCGTTTCTGGACCAAACCATAGTCCCGTCATCCCGCTACGATACGCGACAGGTGTGTTTGGCATCGCGCATACGGCAGGAAGCCCTGAAGCTTCTTCTAATTGGCTCGGTTCGATGTGTGCCGCGACCGAGACGAGTAGTGGGGTCTTCCATTCTTTCGATTCTACGTACGGAATGACGCCATCTGGTTGCATCGCTAATACAACGATGTCATAGTCGTTGACGTTTTCGTCCTCGACGATTTGAACACCGAGTTCATCTTGTAGGAAGTGCAAACGTTCCCGGTCACTTCGGTTTGTCATTGTGATGTGTGTCGGTTCGACTCCCGATTCGATCCACCCGCGAACGAGCGCCTCACTCATCGATCCTGCACCGACCATTAATAATTGATTCATGATTCGTCACCTCTTCTTTTCGATTCGGTCAATAGTTATGTTGACTATCATAACAAACTTGCTCTCGAATATCGCCTATCTCGCTCATTTGTAAGGAGATGGAAAACAATCTGACACATGAAGCGATGAGCATGACAAACGATTCAAATCGCGCTATGATGGCACTAATTCAAAAGAGTGAGGCGAAATCACGTGAAACGTGTACTAGTTAAAGGAATTCAAGGATACCAGCGTTTTATCTCACCGTTGAAGCCACCGACATGTCGATTTTATCCGAGCTGTTCGCATTACGGAATTGAAGCGATTGAAAAACATGGGGCTGTCAAAGGGAGCTACTTAACAGCACGCCGACTCATCCGATGTCAACCGTTTCATCCGGGTGGGCTTGATTATGTACCGGATACATTTGATTGGAAAGCACCTTTGCAACGAGAGAAACCAGAATCACAGCGAGACGATTAAGTTCGTCTCGCTGTTATATATACAGGGATGTTGTTTATCCGTTGTTTTATCACAATATTTTTGCATTGTTATAAGTATTCTGAAAAAATAGAAGTGTACACTATTTTTTCGGGGAAGGGGATACAGTATGATGGAGCAATCATTTAGTGATTGGGTGAGTACAGCATCCAATTTCGTATGGGGACCACCGCTCTTGATCTTGCTTGTGGGGACAGGCATATACTTGACGGTGCGTTTAGGTGGGATTCAAATCACTAAGTTACCGTATGCATTGAAACTGGCGTTTTCGAAAAATCAAGATCAATCTTCTAAAGGGGATATCAGTCACTTCCAAGCACTCATGACCGCTCTTGCGGCGACCGTCGGTACGGGGAATATCGTTGGTGTCTCGACAGCAGTCGTGTTAGGAGGACCGGGCGCCATTGTTTGGATGTGGGTATCTGGATTCTTTGGAATGGCGACAAAGTACGCAGAAGCAGTACTTGCCGTCAAATACAGGGTGACCGATGAACGCGGTCAGATGGCCGGTGGGCCGATGTATTATCTTGAACGAGGATTGAATCAACGTTGGTTAGCGGTGGCGTTTGCAGCATTCGCTTCGATTGCGGCGTTCGGGATTGGAAACGGGGTCCAGACGAACTCGGTTGCGTTGGCACTAAAAACAACATTCGATGTACCACTCTACATATCAGGAATTCTCATTATGATTTTTACAGGTGCGGTCATTCTCGGGGGCGTACGTTCAATCGGGAAAGTTGTGAGTTATTTTGTTCCTGTCATGATTGTATTTTACTTAGGCAGCGGATTATTGATCATGTTCATGAACTACTCGCTTATTCCGGATGCGCTCGCACTCATTTTTAGCAGTACGTTCAGTGCGGAAGCAATCGGTGGGGGAGCTATCGGGGCGGCCATTCGATATGGTGTCGCGCGTGGTGTCTTCTCGAACGAAGCGGGTCTCGGTTCTGCTCCGATCGCAGCGGCTGCGGCGAAGACGGATATGCCGGGTCGTCAGGCGCTCGTCTCAATGACGCAAGTCTTCTTAGACACGCTTGTTGTCTGTTCGGTGACCGGTTTGACGCTCGTCATGGGTGGGCAAATCGGGACAGGACTTGAAGGGGTCGAATTGACTTCCGCTACATTTGAATTGTTCCTCGGTCCGGCGGGTGGCTACATTGTCACGATCGGACTCGTCTTATTCGCCTATTCGACCGTGCTCGGTTGGTCGTATTACGGAGAACGTTCCATCCACTACTTGTTTGGGCAAAAGTCGATTCTTCCATATCGGATTGCTTTCGTCCTCGTCGCCGGACTCGGTGCGATGACGACCAACTTGAACTTGGTTGGTATGGGCGTTATCCGACGTCTTTAACGGCTTGATGGCCATCCCGAACTTAATTGGCCTCTTGTTCTTGTCGGGCGTCGTCATCGCCGAGACGAAGCGATTTAATCAACAGCTTGAGATTGAAAATCGAAAAGTGTCCTAGACATATAGACGCCATCCTCACGGATCAGAGGGTGGCGTCTTTTGTTTTGCTTCTATTTCATCGATTCTCGCTTTTTGTAGGTGATCGAATACTCTTGTGATGAATCCGACCATAATACCAACGCCGGTGATCACATAACCAATCGTGAATATTTTTCCAATATCGGTCTGCAGGGCAAAATCACCGTATCCGATGGTTGTCAAGGTGATGACACTGAAGTAAAGTGCATCCAACCAACGCATCGCCTCGAAGCGGGTGTAAAAAAGTGTACCAGATAGGACTGTGAGGAAGGCGAGACTGAACAGGACCTGAAACTCAGGATCGCGAAGCCCGCGCCAAATTCCGCGAACAATTCGGCGTAGTGTCAGTAAGAATGGTAACATGTCACTCGCTCCTTTCGATATTAGGTTTGTTCGCTAACAACACGGGAACATCCTTTATAGTTCAAAAAAAGAGAAAGGGTGAGTTGAATGGGGAAAGTCATACCGAAACAGGAAGGGATTGACCACAGTGTCGATTTTTTACGAGAGGGATATTTGTTCGTCGCCAATCGACGCAAAAGTTTTCAATCAGACATCTTTGAGACTCGTTTACTCGGGGAACGTGTGATTTGTGTTGGGGGTAAAGAGGCTGCAGAGGTGTTTTATGATGCCGACAAATTTATGCGTCAAGACGCGGCGCCAAAACGTCTCCTTAAAACGTTATTTGGGGAAGATGGTGTCCAAACATTAGATGGAGCGGCGCATACGCATCGAAAACACATGTTCATGTCACTGATGACGAAAGAGAATATTGATCGATTGCTCCGATTGACGCATCGCGAGTGGAAACAAATCGAACAAAACGAAGAGGAAGTCGTCTTATATGATGTGTCTCAACAGGTGTTGATGAAGGCAGTATGTGAGTGGGCTGGGGTTCCGCTTGCGCCAGAAGAAGTAGTAAGACGAACAGACGAGATGAGATTATTATTCGAATCCGGCACGTCCCTTGGGCCAACGTATTTGCAAGGGCGCAAAGCGAGGGCTTCGGCTGAATCTTGGATTCGTCAAATGGTAAAAGAAGTACGGACGAACCGATTACTGCCGAACGAACAGACGGCGCTTTATGAGTTTTCGTGGCATCGAGACGAGTCAGGCGAATTGTTACCTGAAGAAGTCGTGGCTGTTGAAGTGTTAAATATTCTACGCCCGACTGTCGCAATCTCTGTCTATATTCTCTTTACTGTCCTGGCATTACATCAGTTCCCGAACGAGACGGAACAAGTGAGGCAAGGTATGCTTACAAAAACCGAGTTCGTCCAAGAAGTGAGACGGTTCTATCCATTCTTCCCTGTAGCGGCAGCTCGTGTCAAATCGGACTTTGAATGGAACGGATATACGTTTTCCGAAGGCACGCTCACGCTATTAGACTTGTATGGAACGAACCATGACTCATCCATTTGGACGGAGCCTGATCGGTTTGATCCCTATCGCTTTAAGGACTGGAAAGAGAGTCCGTTCAACTTTATCCCACAAGGAGGGGGAAATGTGGACTTTGGACATCGTTGTGCTGGAGAACATGTAACGATTGCAGTACTAGAACAAGTCATCGAACTGTTTACAGAGGAGTTTTCCTACACGGTTCCTCCTCAAGACTTGAGTTATAGCTTTGTGGATATGCCGAGTCTTCCGAAAAGTAAACTGCGATTGGCCGATGTGAAACGAATCTAATTAAGAACCCGTCTACTCTTGATCATCGAGCAGGCGGGTTTTGTCGTATAGGATTCATTTGGTTTGCAGATTCAAGCGTTTTGAAATCGGACGAATGGATACAGATGAATCAATCATCCGATTGTCTCGTTTCGGTTCATCTGTACTTTCGATTTGCCAATCCGCATCGTGAAGTTCTTTTAACCCTACCGCAATGTCGTACAAGGAATAGTTTGCGTTGCCGTTTAATTGATAGATTCCAGGACTACGTTTTGTCAAAATTTCGAATAAAGCGTCTGCTGTATCCGGTAAAAATGAGCAAGACGGATACCAATGCTCACTCGCTTGAATGACACCTCGTTGTTTCATCTCGTTTGTAAAGTAGTCCATCATATTATTCGATCCGGCCTCTTCTCCGATTTGCCATCCGAGACGGACGATTTGTGCACCTGGATTGACGCGAACAATCGCACGTTCACAATCACGCTTATACCGCCCATAGTCATCTTCCGCATCTGGTGAGGTGTCCGGTGTAATTGGTCCGGTTACATCGTCTGAAAAAATGGAGACGGTACTCGTGAACAGAAACGGAATATTTTTCTCTGCACATAATCGAGCGAGTGTCTCGGCCCATTCCACTGCACCCATACCGATATGTAAAAAATAATCAGGACGGATACTATCGATAAATCGTCGCATCTCCTCTTCATTCGTCGTTGACACACGTTCACGGTCCCACGCAACTCCTTCAATTCCATGGCGCTGTAACGTATCGGCGACGACTGGTGCTACAGTACCGTTCATTCCAGTAATGATTGCTTTCATTTTGATTCGCTCCTTTCACTCTATATGATGCCACAAAACGAGTGTGGACAAACAATCGATGTGTGCGGCTATGCTAGACTAGAGGGTGGAGGGATCAATCATGAATATTCGACAAGCAACGAAACAAGACAGTAAACAGATTGCGCCACTCATGTATCAAGCAATTCATGAGATTGCGTACACGTTAACAGCGTCAAAAAATACAAGTGAAGTCTTGGAAGGTCTTGCGGGTTGGGTGGAGCATCCGAAAAATCGCTTGAGTCACAAAAATATTTGGGTGGCCGATGTGGAAGGTGAAGTGGCCGGGATAATCATTTCGTACCGTGGAGACGAAGCAGAGGAGCTAGATCGTCCGATTCGAGAATGGTTGAAGGCACGTGGAAGTGAGGAAGAGTTGGACGTTGAAACGGAAGGGCACGTTCAGTACATCGACTCACTCGCTGTCGCAGAGGCGTTTGGAGGACAAGGAATTGGGACGAAGTTAATCGAACATATTTGTACAGTCGCGGAAGAGCATCGTGTTCCGGCGGTCACATTAAATGTGGACCAAGAAAATGTTGCGGCGCATCGCTTATATACACGTCTCGGATTCCAAAAAGAAAAAGAAATCAATATTTCCGGGGCGAAATTTGACTATATGAAAAAAGAAATCAACTCGCCTCCTTTCTCAGTCTAAAAGCGGATGCGTAAACCGTTCTTCTCGACTATACTAAGTGCTTGAGGAAAGATATACGCAAAGGAGATACGTTATGGAGTGGAAAAATATTTGGCGAGGGATGGCCATGGGAACAAGTGATTTGATTCCAGGTGTCAGTGGCGGCACCATCGCAGTCATTTTAGGTATCTACGATCAACTCATCGAAGCAATCAGCGGCGTGTTTAGCCGATATTGGAAGAAATATATCGGGTTCTTAATTCCATTGGCAGTTGGAATGGGGACAGCCATTATCGTCCTAAGTCGAATCATCGAATACTTATTACTTGAGTATTATGCACCGACACAGTTTTTCTTTATCGGACTGATTTTAGGGATTATTCCATTGTTATTCATGGAATTCAAATCGCGCGCATCGATTCGCCCGATTCATGTCATCGCAATGACGTTGGCAATGTTACTCGTGGCTAGTATGGCATTTCTTAATCCGGTTGATTCATCAATCATTACCGACATGACGTTCGGGACAGTGCTTCTATTATTCTTATCTGGATGGTTAGGCAGTATGGCTATGCTGCTTCCCGGTATTAGTGGTTCATTCGTCTTGTTGCTGATTGGGGTGTATCCAACGGTTATCAGCGCCATTTCAAACTTTAACCTGTTGATTATCGGGATTGTTGGTGCAGGAGTGGCAGTCGGCTTTATTGTGAGTAGTAAAGTCATCCGCTACTTGCTAGCGAATTTCCCTGGAATGACGTTTTCAGTCATTATCGGATTAGTGATTGGTTCGCTCGCCGTCGTGTTTCCAGGAGTTCCGGCTTCCGGTCTTATATGGGTACTTAGTATCGTCGCGTTTATCGCAGGTGTTATTGTCGTCCGATTACTCAGTAGATATTCTGCTTAAATAGTCAAGGAGTCCGGTTCATTTTCCGGACTCCTTTTTTAATAGATAAAGGGGAATAAACGTTTGCGTGACTTCGACCAAGTACGGTAGGCTTGCCCAAAGTGACGAATCAGCATTCCTTCTTCGATGTGAATCCGGTATAGTAACGCCAGTGATGTTATACCCGCACCGATTAATGCGATGACCCAATGGAGAAAATATAGAGAAAATCCGAACGTGATCAGTAACAAGCCTGTATACAACGGATGACGCAAATAGCGATACGGTCCTGAGCTGACGAGCTCATCTTCAGGTCGAACGACGACGTGTCGAGTAAATTGGTGACGGAGGTGTAAAATTCCCCAATATCGTAAGGACACACCGGCTATGTAAAATGTAAGTCCAATCATTTGTTGAGTGATTGATGGAGGCGTTTCAAAAACAACAGAAGATATGATGGATAACGAAAAGACAGCAATCATCGTTGCTGCTACGAAATAAAAGCTTTTCCGCTCGACCGATCCATCTGTTGCCTCTTTCCGATTACGAAATCGCCATACTTCCACAATCCAAAAACAGGACACGATGATCAATATGATATCCATCCATTCCATAGTACACACCCTTCCCTCTAATTCATCTTTCATTACCCGACCTTCGCATAAGAAAAACCAAATGAGCATCACCGACTTACGAAAATGATTTGTCAAAGGGAGGAAAACGAGTTATCATCTAATGAGAATGATTATCATTTTTACATATAGAGAGAGGAAGGGTGCGACGATGAACGAGGAAGTATTCGACGTGACGATTATCGGTGGGGGACCTGCCGGATTATATGCCGCTTTTTACAGCGGTTTACGAGGCATGAAGACGAAAATCATCGAATTTCAACCTTTTTTAGGCGGAAAAGTGCACGTGTATCCGGAAAAGATGGTCTGGGATGTAGGTGGACTCCTTCCGACAACAGGTGCGAATCTGATTGATCAGCTAGTCGAGCAAGGCCTCACATTTTCTCCAACGGTTCATCTTGGCGAGAAAGTAGAGTCGATTTCGAAACACCAAGACGGATTGTTTAGAATCGATACGACGAATGGGCATCACGTATCGAAAACCGTCATCGTCGCAACCGGAAGCGGGATTCTCAAGCCTCATAAAATCGAAGTGAGCGGAGCGGAACGATTCGAATTGTCAAATCTTCATTATACGGTCAAATCGCTTGAACGCTTCAAAGGGAAGCGCGTCTTAATTTCCGGTGGAGGCAATAGTGCTGTTGATTGGGCCGATGCCCTTGAGCCGATTGCAGAACAGGTCGTACTGACGTATCGAAAAGAAGAACTCGGTGGACATGAGGCACAAGTCGAGAAGATTAAACAGAGTCGGGTTGATTGTTGCCCACAATCTAAAGTGACGGATTTGATTTCTCACGATGGGAGATCGATTCAGCAAGTATGTTTGACACATGTAGAAACAGGTAAGTCGCGTGTGATCGATGTGGATGAAGTAGTGATTAATCACGGGTACGAGCAAGATACGGAGTTGCTTCGTCACAGTGATTTACAGGTAGAAATGAAGGATGGATTTTATGTAAAAGGCAATTCAGGTAGCGAGTCATCCGTATCGGGATTATACGCTGCCGGTGACATCCTCACACATGAAGGGAAAGTACATCTTATCGCGGGAGCGTTTCAAGATGCTGCGAATGCGGTAAACCGGGCCAAAACATACATTGACCCGAATGCGACCGCAACGGCAATGGTGTCCTCTCATAACGAACGATTAAAAGAAAAGAACTGTCAACTGATAGAAGAAACCATGATGAAGCGGTAAGAGGGACACTCTTACTGCTTTTCTGTAGGATAATCACAAAGTTCGGTGATCACGCCACCTGAATGACGCGGATCCATATAGATTAATCGTCGACCTTTAGCGGTCGTACGAAGCGTATCCTCTAAAAACGTGATTCCGTTTTGCATGTGTTTGGTAATGGCTTGATCTAAATCGTCCACGCGGTAAGCGATGTGATGGACCCCTTTCCCTCGAGCTTTCATAAACCGGGCAATCGGACTCGTATTACTTGTCGGACGTAGTAATTCGATAACATCTTCCCCGATGTGGATAACGGCTAACTCGGTTTCGACCCCGGTAGCCGTATTTGTATAGCGATCCATGAGTTCTCCGCCTAACACGGTCGTATAAAAGGTGATCGCCTCGTCTAAATCTCGAACGGCGATTCCTGTATGGTCGATTTGCATAAACATTCCTCCTCACTCTTCAGTTTGCCTAAAGTTGAACAAAATGTCACTTCACAACGTTTCAAGCATATCCGATATAATAGGAGAGGGAGGGACAGCGAAATGAACGGAAAAATCACTACGGGTTTGCTGGGCACTTTCGCCTTGGTATCATTTGTGTTTGGACTCTCACTTGCGACATTTGTCGACTATCGCATCAATGAAGAACAGGTTGTCCTTGAACGGTTAACTACCCATAAACAGATTGGTCCGACGGAGTTGCTGTCTACCGAAGTCGACTTTCATTTGAATGGATCAAATTATGCGATTCGTTTCAAAGATGAGCCAAACATCACGTATTGGTTCAATGTTGTCGACCGCAAAATCAAATTCGATCGGATTGAATCGCTCGATTTGAGAGACACGGGACTTCGGACAGAACTGTTTGAAGAGATGCCACCTTTAGCGATGGAGTCGACAACCGCTGCAGAATGAAAGACGTTGAACGAACAACTTTTTCCTGTGAGAAAGAGTTGATTTGCTCGACGTCTTTTAGCGTTTTATGAATAGAGCGGGGTCGGCGGCACCTGTTGCGTGTAAGTTAATCCGCTGACAGAAGATGCTTGAGCACCGTGTTTTTGGAGCGCAAAGGTCAAGTCGGTTTGCAAATTGGTCGTGGAAATGTGAGCCTCTTCGATATATCGAAGATTATAGAAAAACTTTTGTTGCAGAAACGAAATGGCTTCCCGTACAAACGGTTCGTCACATTCTAAGTGGATTTCTTGTACGAACACATGGTACATTCGTAATCTTACTTTCATAATCCCAATTGGGCGGTGACACCAACGTAACATATAGAACAATGTATGCTGGCGCATTTCATTCGTAAACTGTTGGTCTGTCATAGGGACCGCTTCCGGAAGAACATAATAAGATGTATTTCGAAATTCGATCCATTCGTTTCTTCTGGAATAATCAATCAAATCTAGCGTCCAATATGTATGTGATCCTTTCTCGCATGGGAGTAATGGCAAATGATACGTAGTCGTTTGATGATACTTTTGGAATCCGGATGCCTCATATATTCGAAGTTTATCTTGATTGTGATAGTCGTTTTCGTGTAAATAGTAAGTTATCATGTGCTTTGTTTCCCGACTTCTCTCATATAAAATTCGATCGAGTAATCCGCGGAAAACATGACGATCATCGTATGCCGATTTTGAAAGTTGAATGATTTGAAATTCTTCAAGATGTTCGTCGTTTGCGACGACGGAGGCTAGTGGGGTATGTTCGTTTAATGCGACATAGACGTGGTGATGAGAAGGCGGGGAGAGAAGTAAAGGTGCCTGGCTAAATGGATATAATGACTGAATGGAAGTGCGTTCATGCAACGGTAATTGTCTACATTCCACAAAACGTAGCGCTCGTTTCACAAAGAATCCTTCTTTCTATATTGGATGGTACGTACACCTAAATTGTAAGCGCTTCCTTATATTATCGTGTGTGGCATTGTGATGACATCTAACTTAAGAAAAAATCAAACCTTCTAGAAAAAGGTTTGAGTAAAATAGAAGATATACGTTTAATACAGTAAAATATGATTCACCTGAGCGCTGATGTGTGAGTTTCATCAAAAGTCATCCGTAACGAACCGATGAAACATGCTATACTTAATCACAATGAAACCATATATTAGGAGTATAAAATGAAATACGTTTATTACATGATACTGGCTTTTGTACTTTTGATGACAGGCACACCATCTCCAGCGCTAGCTGAAAAAGAACCAGTGGTCATTCATGAAAATATCATTATCGAAGAAGACGTAGAAATTCATGAGGGATTTCAATCACCAAATGAAATGATTTATTTGTTCGTACTCATCGTATTATTATCAGTCATCGGACTTGGGATAATGAATACGATTGAATAACGTGAAAACGTTCACAAAAATGCAATAAGTAGTTTGGTAACGTTTACAATCATTCGCTTATACTTGTACGTGTAGGAAGGAAGTTCTGCACCAACTTTCTGTCCTCCTTTCAAATGAACACCCCTCGTTCATATCATGTATTGGAGTCAATCGATCTCATCGATTGACTCCCTTTTTCTATAAACGAATTCGCTTTTCTTTTGCTAACCGCTTTAACCGTTTTGTCTCGTCTGTATGTCCGTGACTTTCTAGAAAGTCGACATATACTTGAAATGGTTCGGAGCGATGAGAAAAGAACGGAATATATTCTGAAAACAGTTTTTGTTCCGCTTCTTTTAATTTCCCTTCAGAGACAAGAAGGCGAAGCTCTAACATTTTGAGTGCCTGGTAGTTTTCCAGTTCGGTATCTTCTATCTGAGACTTCTCTAAAGTACGGTCACAAAGTTTTAGGAGACGGGAGTGGAGGATTTTTCTTGAGTTGGTGTGACTATGTTCGATGGACAACGTTGAAAGTAAATCAATTCTTGTGGAATCGACATCTTTTGGGACATGAAGAGCAGTGTATAAGGCGCGGTCAATCCAGACGGTATCAATCGGAGCATCTAGTTGATAGTAATGAATGAGTTTTTGAAGCATGGTGACTTGTGAAATTTTTAAAAGGCGGAATGGGTCGCTCGTTGAAAAGAGCGGTTCTTCTCCGGCCGACGTAGACAGAAGGTAAAACATTTCTTCATACATCATACGCGCTTCTGTATACTCTTCTGCGTAGTGGGATAAATCACGAATGATTTTTTTGGCGTGGATGTACCAATTTTTTTGGTCACGCTCTGACATCACCTGATTCGGGCGAATATATAAATATTCATATGCGGAGTCAACAAAGCGTTCAGCCAGCGTAATCGTTTGCGAGAGCGAATGCCGTTCTTCCGAATGCTTTTTTTCTTTATAGCGTGTGAACTGGCTAATCATGAAATCAAAATCTTGATCATCAATCACATCTTTAGGAGTATGACGATACATTTCGACGAGTAAATCGCGTAACGTCGTCTCACCGTATTGCTCCAATAACATGCGTAATTTTCCGACACGCATCAGCTCTCCTCCTTTCGGTCATTTCTTATTACACCGTTTCTTGATTTGGGCAAACACCAATTATTATTCCTTTCCCGGTTTTCATCTGAAACAATCATTTGGTCTCATGCTTAAGACGGATTTTCATAAGAAACGTTGTCAGATGAAGGCAGGTTCGGGATAATAGAGAAAAATTGATAAAGTTGAGGATTATAATGATGAAAGATGAACAACATTTATCGCGTGTCGAACGTAGAAAACGCGAATTAGAACAACAAGAAATCGAATCGTCTCATGTGGACCGTGGTCAACCGGACGAACTATCTATACATGAACAACGGCGTGAACAGGCGACACGTCAATCCGAACATCCATTTTTAAATGAACATATGAAAGATTCTTCAAAACCGAAAAATGGAACGGTGAAGCCACGTCGGAAACGATCGCCCCGTATCTCATTATTTTCGAAACGGAAATCATCTCGTTCGAAATCACAGCATGCGACGAGACAATCAGAATCATCTACTCCCACAAAACGAGAAATGTCTCATTCTTCTAAACAGCCAACGAAACGGAAGCGTAAATGGAAGGGGAAAGTTGCCCTTTTCCTACTTGTGATTCTACTAGTCGTTGGATATATGGCGACATCTCCCTTCACATTCCTCATCATGGGAAGCGACGCACGGGTTGGTGAGTCACTCTCGGGATCTCGTACGGACTCCTTGCAGTTGATGGAATTCGTACCACGCTCTGGTACTGTTCAGAATGTATCGATTCCACGGGATACGTATACGGCCATCCCATGTGAACCTGAACGGGAAGGTGACAAAATTACGCATGCGTTCGCATTCGGTGGTGTAGAGTGTACGGTTGGTGCCGTGGAAGGACTGACTGATGCCTCGGTCGATGGACAAGTCGTCATCACGTTCGAATCGTTTATGGAATTGATTGATTTGATCGGTGGGGTGAACGTCACGGCAACGCATTCGTTTAGTGAGAAAGGGTTCAACCAAACGTATGAATATACGGAAGGCGTTTCCTATGCGATGGATGGAGACATGGCATTGGCGTATGCGAGACACCGTAAATCTGATACAGATGGGGCTCGTTCGAATCGTCAAACGGAGGTCATGACGGCTGTCGCAGAAAAACTGGCAAGTCCTTCAGGATGGACGAAAATTCCGGCGACATACCGCTTTATGAAAGAAGAGATGGGGCTTAAGATGAACGTCATGCAAATGGCTTCTGTCGGATTGACGATGATTTCGAATCCGGAGGTAAATAAAATGCAAGTCGAAGGTCAGGATGCCTATATCAACAACGTCTATTACTATGAACCGTTAGAAAAGAGTGTCCAGACGATTCGAGATGCTCTTGATTTATCTATTTGGGGTACTGTCAGATAATTTTAAGAAAAGGGTTTGATTCTGACTTGAAAGAGGAATTTTAAACAAATGAACTACTCTTTTGAGGAGGGAAATTTGAATGAAAGTTTTAGTCATTGGAGCAACAGGAAAGATCGGGAAACGTGTATTGAAAAGCCTGGCGAAAACCCATCAAGTGACCGCTTTAATTCGTTATCCTGAACTACAAGCAGAGTATGAAAAAATGGGTGCGCATGTATTGACGGTTGACGTTGAGAAAGAACTCGAGAAAAAAGTGCATGAGGCAACGAGCGGACAAGATGCCGTTATTATTGCGGCAACTGCTGGTGCAGATGGTTCGAGCACTGAAATTGAACTGCTTGACCGAAACGTCGCAATGAACGCAATTGATGCCGCAAAAAAAGAAAGAGTACGTCATGTCGTCTTGCTCAGTGCTTATGGCGCCGATCAACCGAATGCTGCACCGAAAGAACTCTTTAACTTTCTGTCAGCTAATAATGCCGCCGACGAGTATATCGAACATAGCGGTTTGAACTATACGATTATTTGCCCAGTGACCATTGTCGATGAACCGAGTAAAGGTTCCATCGAAGCATCTGAAGATCTGAATGACGCGGATGGTGCGACGATTTCTGAAACTGATGTCGCGACTATCATCGCAGCATCCCTCGATAACCGTAGTTTGTACGGTCGCCGGATTGAAATTAAGTCTGGCAGTACACCAATCAACGAAGCACTTGATTTTGAAGGACGTGGAGAAGTGGCGAATGGAGGAAGAACGACGTTGCGTCGACCACAACGCTCATAATGAGTTGAGGAGAAGATAACATGGAACGGAAGTTATACAAAGACCCAAGTAATCAAATGATTGCCGGAGTATGTTCAGGACTAGGAAACTATTTAGGTGTGGATGTCACGATCATGCGCGTTCTTTTCGTGGCGATGGCTCTTCTCGGAGGACCAGGACTTCTTATTTACATCGTCCTGGCAATTATTATGAAGAAGCCGCCATCAGAGTATGAAGTAGAACAAGAAGATCGCTTTTAATAAAAAATCAATCCGACGTCTCGTCGGATTGATTTTTTATTTCTCTACATATAAAGTGTAACTCGCTTCGAATGTCTCATTTGGTGATAGGAGTTGAATCCCTTCTTTGTTCAGGAAGTTTCTTCGATGCCCTTTATAATCCGCATGTCCAAACCAAGGTTCCAAACAGACGAACGGAGCTTCTTTGTGCGGTGGAGACCAAATACCGAAATGCGTGAAGGACGGACTTTCCATCACGATGGCGGTGTCTGTCGGTTGATGCCGGAGTGCTGCGTAGTCAACGTTCTCAAAGATCAGCGCATCGTCATCGAATAGCGATCTAGTGAGCGGGATATACTGTCGTTCACCGAGTGGTTGATACGCACCTGTCAAATAAGGACCGTCTAAGAGATAGCGATCGCGTGTGCGAACTTCACCAAAGTCAATCGTATAGTCCTCAAACGTCCCACCCATGAATGGAACATTGAATGCGGGGTGGCCTCCGATACTGAATGGTAACACGGTTTCACCGGAGTTATAGACACGATACGACACGATGACTTCTTCGCCAACAATTTGATATGAAACGTTTAGCGTAAACGGGAAAGGATAGTGTTGGCGCGATTCAGGTGTATCGCTCAGTGTGAAACAGACGGACGTGGCAGACGATGAATCGATATCAAAAATAGCATCACGGGCAAAGCCGTGTTGGCTCATCGTATACGTGTGTCCTTCATACAAATATTGATCATCGAGCAACCGACCGACAATCGGAAAAAGAATCGGTGCCTGTCTCCCCCAATACGTGGGGTCCCCTTGCCAAAGAAATTCTTGTCCTTCTACTTTCCAACTAGTCATCTCCGCCCCTTGCGCTTTTAAGCTAATCTGTATTTTTTCATTTTGAAGTTGCACAATACACACGCTCCTTTACAGTTTATGATAAGTTAAGTGTAGAAATCTTAAGGAAAACAAACAAGGGGTAAATGATGCGCTTACAAAAAATCGTAATCGGAACGCTAATCCTTCTATTGATTGTTGGGCTTGCTTATAAAGGTTATGAAGAATATATGTCGACGTTAGAGGGAGATAAAGCGGTTCCGATTGTACAAGATGAATCGGTTTTGGGAGGGTTAGAAGTCGGACAGCAAGCTCCAAACTTCACTTTGAGCACGCTAGAAGGGGAACGTCTTTCCCTTACTCAATATCAAGGAAAGCCGGTCGTGATTAACTTTTGGGCTTCGTGGTGTCCACCATGCCGGGATGAGTTCCCTGAACTCGTGTCTTTTGAAAAAGCGACGAATATTCCGGTTGTTGGAGTAAATGTCACGAAGAATGAACGACGTGGAAAAGAAGACGTGGAAGCATTCTTAGATGAGTATCCCGTCGATTTTCCGATTCTGTTAGATGAAGAGGCAGCTGTCGAGCAACGATATCGTGTTGTCGCATTACCGACAACGTACGTTCTAGATGCAAAAGGAATCATCGTGGCGAAACAGACGGGTCCAGTTGACGAAGCGTGGCTTCAAGGACAGGTTAGTCAATTATCAGAATGACACGTCATTCAAAAGCTGAACGATCTGCCCGGTTTGATTGGGCAGATCGTTCAGCTTTTGTAGTGTTGCTTAACCAACGCATCAAAGTTAGGGGTCATATCTTCTTCAAGATAATAGTGATGATTGTCTCGAATGATTGTATCACCAACACGTGCTTCGGATGGTAGGAATCGTCTAGGGATGAAACTTGAGCCATTATTCCATCTCAATACGGCATATTTTCCCTCGATCCGTACCAATGTACCGTACTTAATCATACCTCTTCCTCCTCGACGAGCAGCTTCTGTCTCTTTTTATCCTTACATCATATATTCCCAAATTACATAAAAGCTACACCTCTTTACACGTGTCCGTCCATAGAAAGGCTGGGCGTTATGTTCGAGACCCGTGGATGTTATTAACAAGAAATGTGAAAAAAGTTTGAAGAAAACGCTTTCTTTTTTGGAGGCGGTCTTCTATAATAAAACCACGGGGTGATTATGACGAAACTGTGAACAATGGGGGGATGGTCATGTTTTCTTCTGCTATGATTGGATTGCTCGCTCTGACGGGAGTAACAATCTATGGGGTTGACCGTATGTTCACGGTCCGCTCAGAACGCATCACAAAGAAATAGGTCTACATAGGGGGATCGCAACGTCTTGGGGAGACGTTGCGATTTTTTTAATAGTCTTGTCGACGAGACCGACGATCGGTCTCTTTTTGTTCCACCATCTTCTGATTTCGTTCATGAACCCGATCGAAAAATGCGTGATCTGGCCAAGATGGAGACCAATGACGTTCTTCAGGAAGAGCTAGAATGTATTCTTCCGCAACGCTCAACCGCTTAATAATTTGACTTCGATTATCACATAAATCACCATGCCCCGGTACGAACCATTGGATTTCATGTTCATAAATGATTGATTGCAACATTTGTAACGTATCGAGATAGGCAGTCGGGTCGTGTTCGATAAATGGGGGCTCGATATTTGATCCGTAATCCCCACAAACGAGTAGATTCATCGATTCGATTAAAATCGACATGTGTGTCGCGTCATGGCCAGGTGTGGAGATGAATGTGACCGGTACTGAACCGAGCAAAAGCGTTTGATCGGGCTTGATCACGAGATCGATGTCGGGTTTTTGGATAGGACGATTGATGTAATGTTGCTCATAAAACTCACGAATCTCATTTAGCTGCTCAGATGAATCTGTCTCTACAAACGCTTGTGAGGCAATGGTTGTAGCATCGGTAAAGCCATAGGCTCCAATGATATGGTCAAAATGATGATGCGTAAAGATGACGTAAAGTGGACGGTCGTTGCGACGCAGCTCGATATCTCGGCGAATCGTGGCGATTTCTTCCGGGAGCCACGTCGGATCAATCAAAATAATAGCATCGGGTGTATCAATGAGAGTCGATGTCGTTCGCATCAACGCACTTTCATATACAGTAAATGATTGCAGTTTCGCTTGAATCAATGGAGTTCCTCCTCATTCGACTAGACTCATTTACTCTTTCCCCAAATTGCTTGAGAGAACAACAAAAAAGCAGAAAGTCGTGTGACTTTCTGCTTTTGCAAGGTCTCAACCGTGCAGTGTATGTGTGCGAGATGTTCTCGCGTATATGTCGATATTGGAGCGGGTGAAGAGAATCGAACTCTCGTCATCAGCTTGGAAGGCTGAGGTTTTACCATTAAACTACACCCGCATGAGTGAAAAAAATATGGAGCGGGTGAAGAGAATCGAACTCTCGTCATCAGCTTGGAAGGCTGAGGTTTTACCATTAAACTACACCCGCAAAACGTTTTAACGTTACTTTGATATAATAGCATATACGATTCTATTTGCAAACCCTTTTTTAAAAAACTTTTTAGGTTGCAGAACCCTATCGACAACGAAGATAATAGAAAAAAGGGGAGAAATCAAATATGAGTGAACGGAAATCATATTTACAACTGATGGGTGAAGGATTTCGAATGTTGAAGCAGTCAAAACAAACGGATACCACGGTGTCTCTCCGGAATTGGACGTTTACGATTCATCACGATCATGAATGGTACATTGTACTACGTACGAGTCGGATCAAGTGGATCGGGTTGCCGACCACAACGTTTCTTATACGTCCTGACACGATTCAAATAGGAGATTTAAAAATCACCCGTCACGAGGAATCGAATGAAGTACGTTTGACAATCGATGAAGAATGGGGATTGGAAAATAAGGTTGTTTGTGACAATCTAGAATGGGAAACATTCGTCGATGCGCTCAAACGAGTGAAGGGGGAGTAAGCGTGAGTGGAGAGAGGTTATATCGGATGGAAGCCGAGGCTCGTGGGAGTGCTTGGCGTGCCCGGGTGCTAACAGGGATTCAACGATTTCGATTTTACAAAGGAGAATTGCTCGCACCGACAAACCGCCCTTATGTCGTGCTGAGTATCTCGCAAGATGAAGGGGCCCTCCCTGACTTAATTGAAACCGATATGGGTGTCCTCTTGATACATGAACGGGTAGGTCCCGTTTTTATGAATGTATGTCCGTATGATGTTCAACTCGTTCGGGTCGAACTTCATACGAGTACGGGAAAAACCGACCGTTATTGCGCACTCAATGTCCTTCGCCGCTTTGAAATCGAATACCTTGAGCATTCGAACGAATATCGTCCATTAAGTGCGGAACGACTCTATTTCCTATCGAATCAAACGGTCCGAATGAATTTATTTGGACATATGATTGCCCAAGACGTAAACAGTCAACGTCTTTACGTGACAGAACGTTTGAAGTATGCGCTTCAAGCCAAGATGGTCACAGGGCTGGCATTTAAGCAAGTAAAGGAGAAAACAGCATGAAAGACTATGAAATTGATGGGTGGTTCCGCCTGACGTATCCGGAACATTATGAATACAGCGAAGAAGAAGACTACGTGAGTTTCTATTCGACAGAAGAGGATGCGCAAGGGACGCTTCAAATCTCGATTTATGAATCAGAAGATTCACAAGAGCCGCAACAATCTGCTTTGGGCGAGTTGAACACGTTCTTAGGAGAGTTTCCGATCGACGTGAAAGTCGCACCGAGTGTGACCGATGAGACGAGTGACATGACGACGGCCTATGCGAGTGGGATTGAAGACGGCATGCATTTAGATGTATGGTCCTTGACCGACGGAACACGGCTCTTATTTTTAACATACGTAGCCGATCAGGTGACCGATGAAAAGATGGAGATTGAGTCCATCATCGATTCAATCGAATGGACATGAAATGAGACACGACGCCAGTTAGGGGCGCGTGTCTCATTTTTTTACTGATATTTTGGTACATCGAAGTTGAGCGTGTAAGCATCAAGAGATTGATAGATGTTATAGATACTAGTCGTCTGTTTCGCAGCCCATCCGATATCGGTTGCATATTGGTGAGTTCCGGGTGAAGACGGGTTGAATCGCATCTTATACAGCGTATTTTGTTTATATGTCGGGTGATTGATATAGCTAGCCCCAATCCAGTAAGCTCCCCCAATGATTGCTTCTTTCGGTGAGAACCATTTTTGTTGGAAGGCGTATTTGGCGCCGTTCCCAAGAGGGTTGCTATCGGTCGCTTGTATTCCGTACATATTATAGACGGTTGCGGCAACAGGACGTTCTGGATAAATCCGATTCCCACTCGAGTTGATCAATGCATTCCCATCTTTATCGACAGGAACCCCTTTTGCGAGAAGCGACGTACCGTGTCCCGTTTCAAGGAGGGCATGCGAGAGAAGATAGACTTCGTTTACGCCGTACATGCTAGCCGCATCTACGAATGCTTGACCTTGTCCACTAAGTGTCCCTTTAGATGTGAGAACTTTGTTGAGCGTGGTCGCTGTTGTCCCAGCGCTCTTTGATAAATCTAAGAATTGATAGAATGAACGAGAGTTCGAATCAATCTGACTTGGATCGACATACGAGATAAGGTCATCTACTGACGCGCGACGCCATGTGTTGTCGAATACTCGAATGTTGTGTCCAGCCGGGCGTTTATACGAAATTGTATAGTATGTCCCCGTCTGACCAGTTATGGTTACAGTCTCACCTGTGTTGATTTGTCCATAGGCGTGAGATGTCAAAATCGGTCGACTTAAAATGTTTGCTGTCCCAACGACTGAACTCGGTGTCACATATCCAGTCATTGTGCCGTATTTCACTTTGTACCAAACTGTTGAACCGGAAGTGTAGCGGTCAACATATTGTATCGACGCCCCGTATGGAATTGTAACGAGTGAAGAAGAACTTGAGGAAGCAGTCATCTTCAGAGCTGTTCCTAAGCCTGAGATGACAGTCATCTCAGGCTTAACAATCGTTCCAGTCGAACCGTTGACGCTAACCCAAGCGCGAGGTAAATATGCTTCATCATATCGATGTGCGTCGGTTTGAGCGAATTGAGCCATTTGACGTTCTGCCATCTGGCGAACCGTCATTGGATAACTTGTATATGAAACTTTTTTCGTGATTCCTGTCGCAGGTGGAGTCGTTGTGACAGGTACGACGTAATCGGTATGAATATAGTTACCACTATACGTTCCGTTCGTGAGAAGAGCCCAGTCTGAGCCGACAATCGGTTTGATGTTGACAATCGTTCCTGTACTTAACGTTCCGACTTTATTTGCTGTCGTTACTTCAGGCGTAGACCGAACGTTGAGCGGTTCGTTCCCATCTACATAGATGCGAACTTGACGTTCTTCTTCGTATTGTTCGTCTGACGGTGCTGTTTTCGAGAAGTAATCTGCCGTCGCATAACCTGTGATTGGGCCGTATTCAATTTTAAAGAATCGTTCCGTGAGGCCAGGTTCAGATACTTGTTGAACTTTCGTACCGAACGGAATGACCGCAATTTTAACCTTTTCAGCATCAGAACGGTTATATAAGACGACATCGCGAGTTGTATAGTAATCTGTTTTCACAATAACCTCTGGATTTTTCAATGAAAAGTGACTAGAGCCTGCATATCCTGTTTTGCCATCATAGCGAATCTTGAACCATGAACTAGATAGACTACTTTGCGAGACTTGTTCCACTTTTGCACCGAATGGAATTGTCGCAATCTTTGTCGCTCCGGCTGCAGAAGAACTATACATCGCCACATTTCGAATCGCAAAGTATGGTGTGATTGTCACTTCTTCAGGTGCCTTCGTTGAAAAATGGCGAGCGGCAGCGAAGCCTGTGACTCCATCATATTCAATTTTGAACCAGGAGTCGGATAGGTTGGCGTCAGAAACCTGTACCACTTTCGTTCCTTCTTTGATCGTGCGAAGACGAGCCGCTCCGGAAGCGGAAGACTCATACAGTACTAGGTCTCGAACCGCATAATATGTTGTTTTGACGACTGATTCAGGTTTTGAGGTCGAGAAGTTACGTGCAGCTGCATAACCGACAGTGTCCCCGTATTGAACTTTATACCAAGATGAACTCAATCCGTTCACGTACACACGCTTCACTTCTGCTCCGAGTGGAATCGTTGCGATTTTTGATGCACCCGTTCCTGAACCGTTGTAGAGTGCAACATTTTTCACTGCGTAATATGTCGTGACCGCTTCTGGAGCAAGGGGAGTCGCTGTGAAATTACGTGCCGGTGCATAACCGACGAGTGAACCGTATTCGATTTTGTACCAAGATCCCGTCGCACCCAATGAATCGAGGTAAGTGACGTGCGCGCCTTCTGGAATCGTTGCGATTTTTGACGCGCCAGTACTGGTCTTGTCATATAGAACGGCTGTCTTAGAAGCGTAAAACGAAGGATTCGTTTCGCTAAAGTATCGTGCGGCCACATATCCAGTATATGTACCGAATTGTACCTTATACCAAGACCCTGTCGCACCGTGAGTAGAAAGATGCGTCACGAGTGATCCTTTCGGGATGACCGTTTCGATTGAAGCAGATGTTGACATCGACGACCGAAGATTGACGTTCATTTCAGCCATATATAATGAAGTGGACGTTGTAGATGCTTTTGTAATGGATGAACCCATCGTCAAATACGTAGAAGAAACGTAACGTTTCTGTCCCTCGAAGCTGATTTGTGCCCATTCATCATTTAAGGCATACACATCTACCGACGTTCCTTCCGTTAACTTGCCGACGATTGAAGACGATGTCGATGAATCAGACCGTACATTTAAAATGGGTGTGTTGACTGTTCCTTCAGATGTTGCTGCGTATGATTGGAGAGGCGCAACGGTGCTCAGAATCGTTCCTGAGACGATGGCGGCTACTCCTAATCGTGAGAGTGTCGATTTCAATATGTTACCCCTTTCGGATGAAAAAACATGATAAAAATGATTGCGGTCTAAGTATAACGTACTTAAAAATTGGAAAGAAGAAGTAAAATTTTAAAAAAGGTAAATGGTTAAAATATCTTTTCCGAAATCAGGTAAATGAAAAACCCCCTTATAAAAGGAGGTTGAGTAAATTAATGGTTTTTGATTTGCTTCATCCAAGCAAGGATATCCAACCAAACTTGTTCACGGTGAGCTTCGCGAAGGATTTCATGTCGGGCACTGTCGTATGTGACGACAGTGAGTTCGATATCCGCTTTACGATATTTTTGAATGATTCCGTTCAACCCCTCGCCGTCATGAGTGACGGGATCGTCCACTCCAGCAACGAATAAAACTGGAAGTGACTTCGGATGTTCGTGAATACGTGCGGATGTCGTGACATCTAATGAGGCGCGGGTCACCTCATGTAAGAAGCCAAGGGATGGTAGTCCACCGCAATTTGGATCTTTAATATAGGAGTCAACCTCATCGGGCACGCTCGAGAGCCAATCACTATTTGTTCGAGCTGGTAAAAATTTTAGGTTGTAGCGTCCGAACAAGAGACGTTCAAAAAATTTAGATTGGTGTGTCGCGCCTTTTCGATTCATCGCAGTAGCAATTAAGCGATGACCGATCTCCCCTGCGACTCCAGGGTGTGGAGGCGGGGCGACGACAATCACACCAGATAAAGCGTGTCCCATGACTTGTCCGAGTCGTCGTGCGAGAAGTGAGCCGAAGCTATGACCTAACAGATACGTCGGACGCTCATCCTCATGCTGGTTAATGAGATACTGGGCATCATCGACGAGTTGCTGAAATCCAGTCTCTGGCGCAAGATGGCCGTAAGTGTTTTGGTCATGGGCGCTAGTGCCCGCACCGCGCAAGTCACATACAAACACATCGTATCCATTATTTGCCATAAAATGCGCGAACTCAATATATCTTTCATGATGTTCGAGCATCCCGTGAAACATGAATATTTTCCCAATTGATTGATCTGCCCGCACGTGCATCACTTCCGTTTGATACCCGTCAGGATACGTCAACTCCGATACGATCATCTGTCATCCCCCTATTAGAAAAGTCCGATTGCTTTTCCGGATTCATCAATTCCCATATTGAGAGCTGCCGGATGTTTTGGCAAGCCTGGCATCGTCAGCACGTTTCCTGTCAAGGCGACGAGGAATCCTGCTCCCACTGATGGTTTCAATTCGCGAACGGTGATCGTGAATCCTTGTTGATAACCGAATTTTGAAGGGTCGTCAGAGAGGGAGAACGGTGTCTTCGCCATACATATTGGGAGGTCGGCCCACCCATTTGTTTCGATGGCTTGAATCTGTTTTTGTGCTTTTGGTGTGAACGTGACATCCGCGGCACCATATACTTCCCGGGCAATCGTCTTGATTTTGTGTTCAATCGAGTCAGTTAATTCATAAAGTGGAGATAGCTTGCTTTCTTTTGATTCCACCGCATCAATGACGGCTTCGGCCAACTGGTGACCACCAAGTCCACCATCCGCCCATACCTCACTCAATGAAGCGCGGATATCATGTGCAGTACACCAATCAAGAACGGCAGCGAGCTCATCTTCTGTATCTGAATTGAAACGATTTAAAGCGACAACAGTCGGAAGTCCGAGCTTTTTCATCGTGTTGATATGTTTGGCGAGTAACTTCATTCCTTGACCGACTGCACCGACATTTTCGATATGAAGCTGATCCTTAGATACACCTCCATGCATTTTTAGAGCACGTACGGTCGCAACGAGAACGACCGCATCGGGATTTAATTCTCCAACTCGAGATTTGATGTGACAGAATTTTTCAGCTCCGAGGTCTGCACCGAAACCGGCTTCCGTCACTACATATTCACCAAGCTTCAAAGCTGTCTTTGTTGCGATTAATGAGTTACATCCGTGCGCAATGTTCGCAAACGGTCCACCGTGGACGAGAGCCGGGGTTTGTTCAAGTGTTTGGACAAGGTTTGGTTTAAATGCCTCTTTTAAAAGTAATGTTGCCGCGCCTGCCGCACCAATTTGTTCGGCGGTGATTGGTTCTTGTTGATGGTCATAAGCGACGACGATTCGCTTGATTCGTTCTTCAAGGTCATTCAAAGAATCGGCGAGACAAAGGATGGCCATAATTTCAGAAGCGACAGTAATATCAAATCCGTCCTCACGCGGTACTCCATGAGCGGTACCCCCAAGTCCGACGGTGACATGACGTAGCGCACGGTCGTTCAAGTCGAGAACGCGTTTCCATACGATTCGGCGAACGTCGATCCCGAGATCATTTCCCTGATGAAGATGATTGTCGATCATGGCACTAATTGTGTTGTGTGCCGACGTAATCGCATGCATGTCTCCTGTGAAATGGAGGTTGATGTCCTCCATCGGGAGAACTTGACTGAAGCCACCACCGGCTGCGCCGCCCTTTAAGCCCATTGTTGGTCCGAGTGAAGGTTCGCGAAGACAAACGATTGCTTGTTTGTCCAACTGATTCAAGGCTTGACCGAGACCGACCGTGACCGTTGATTTTCCTTCTCCGGCTGGCGTTGGATTGATTGCAGTAACGAGTACAAGTTTTCCGTCTTTTCGTGTCTTCACACGTTCGAGGACATCATAAGAAAGTTTGGCTTTATATTTTCCATAAAGATCAAGGTCGTCTTCTTGTAGTCCGATTTTTGCTGCAACTTCTTTGATCGGCAATGTTTTAGCTTGTTGGGCGATGGTTAAGTCGGATAATGGTTTCGTTGTTGTCATGTGAAAGTACCTCCGTTTATCGAACGATGTGTTTTAATATATTGAATAATATTCGTGATTAACGTCATAAAAAACAGAACAGATAGTTTGGAGTACAATCCGTTCGTATTGTCATTGATTTTATCATAACTCATCATTCCTTGAATTTCATTCATTCCGTTCAATATTTTCCACCCTTTCTGTCAAATGTATCCGTTTTCATAAAGAGCTCTTCACGATACATTGATAGTGGAGGCGATACACATGACTGAGACTGCAAAACGGACGAAACGAAGACGAAATTGGAAGAAACCTGCGAGTTTTATAGCATTTGTCGGACCCGCTTTTTTGGCTTTTGTCGCCATTGTACTGATCCCGTTCTTCAATGGAATCTACTATAGTTTCACGGATTGGAACGGTGTGACAGGCGAGTTGAATTTTATCGGATTCGATAACTATCAACGATTATTTTTGGAAGATGAGCAATTCCGAGCTTCTTTTTGGATAACAACAAAATATACGATTGTATCTGTCTTATTGACGAATATCGTCGGATTTTCTTTAGCACTATTGTTGACGATGAATATTAAAACACGAAATTTCTTACGTACAATTTTCTTCATGCCGAACTTGATTGGTGGATTGATTCTCGGATTCATTTGGCAGTTCATTTACGTGAAAGGATTTGCCTCGATTGGGGCGTTGACGGGATGGAGTCTATTTGAACTACCGTGGCTCGGAGATGCGCAAACGGCATTTTGGGGAATCGTGATCGTCGCAATCTGGCAAGGTGGCGGCTACGTCATGGTCATCTATATCGCAGCATTACAGAATGTACCGACCGATTTGATGGAGGCGGCTCGAATTGATGGAGCGAACCGTTTCAAGATGCTTCGTCACATTACCTTGCCGATGATTATGCCATCCATCACGATTTGTTTATTCTTAACGATTTCATGGTCGTTCAAAGTGTTTGATACGAACTTGTCGCTGACAAATGGAGGACCGTTCAAATCGACCGAGATGTTGGCTTTAAACATTTACACAGAATCCTTCGTCAATAACAATTATGGTCTTGGCTCAGCTAAAGCGGTCATCTTCTTCTTGGTCGTGGCTGCGATTACGGTGACGCAAGTGTACGTGACGAAAAAACGGGAGGTGGAAGCATGACGACGGAAAAATTGGAACGAATCGAGAAAAAATTGGATGAAACACCAAAGCTCGTCCCGAAGCGGCCTCTCCGCCCGGGAGCGTATTCTTGGAATCTCGGAGTCATTGAACTCGTCGCTATTCTGCTCGGACTTCTTTATTTGGTGCCATTCTATTACGTTGTCGCCAACTCGTTCAAATCGATGGCCGAAATCTTTACGAATACTTCCGCCTTACCGAACGAATGGTTGACGTTGAACTATACGGAAGCATGGGAAGCGATGAATTATGGACGCGTGTTTCTAAACTCACTTCTCATCACGTTTGGTGCAAATGCAATCATCGTCATCTTTACGTCGATGGCAGCATGGAAACTCGTTCGTACGAAACATTGGGTCTCCACGATGATTTTTTTCTTATTCGTGGCAGCTATGGTCATTCCGTTTCAATCTATTATGATTCCGCTTGTAAAGGTATCGAGCGTCCTTGGGTTGTTGAACAGTCATTGGGGACTGATGGTCATGTATCTTGGGTTCGGTTCTGGAATCTCCGTGTTTCTCTACCATGGGTTCATGAAGTCCATTCCTGAAGAAATTGAAGAAGCGGCCATCATTGACGGATGTTCGACATGGGGTGTATTTTGGCGAATAGTTTTTCCGCTACTAAAGCCAATCACGGTGACAATCGTCATCTTGAACAGTCTCTGGATTTGGAACGACTTCCTATTGCCGTCTCTCGTTCTTCGTGATGTGGAATTACGGACCATCCCGCTCGCGACGTTCTATTTCTTTGGACAATATACAAAACAGTGGGATCTTGCGTTAGCTGGTTTAGTGTTAGGAATCGTTCCCCTTTTGGTCTTCTTCTTCGGTATGCAAAAGCATATCATCAAAGGAATCACGAGTGGTTCGATTAAATAACCCTCCTAAGGGAATCCTCCGTTCGCTACACGGAGGATTATTTTTTTTTGAAAAACCGTTGACATTATTCAGAATATTTATAATAATGAATTCAATTCAATTGTGAACGACGTCGAAAGGACGAGTACATGAAGGTAGTGAGTCAAGCGATCCGGGGGAGGTGAGAGCCCGGTCTTAACCCTTCGTCGAAAAACTTCCTGGAGTCGCTACCCGAACGCTTTGCCAGTAGACGTAGCCGGACCGCTCCCCGTTATCGGAGCTACGAGATGTTTGTCTCGAAAAAGTGAGTAGATTCGTCTACTAATTTGGGTGGCACCGCGGAACCGAAGTCTTCCGTCCCATGTTCGATGGGATTGGAGGGCTTTTTTTCATGGCTTCACTCCCAAATATTCCACAATTGGAGGAAACGGAAAATGACAACAGCAACAAGCACGATGAAGGAAAGACAGCAGACAATCGGAGCAGTCAAGGCACTCTTCGAGGAGAAAGTCTCGCGTGAACTCGGACTCACACAAGTACAGGCGCCGTTATTCGTCGAATCAGCAAGTGGTGTCAACGATCATCTGAACGGTGTGGAGCGCATCATTCAGTTTGATACGATGTATCCAGGCCATGAACTTGAAATCGTTCAATCGCTTGCGAAATGGAAACGAGAGGCACTCGGACGTTATGGATTTGGTGTCGGAGAAGGATTGTATACTCAAATGCGAGCAATTCGTCGTGATGAAGAGCTCGATGCGACGCATTCTCTCTTTGTCGATCAGTGGGACTGGGAGCGAGTCATTGCTCGAGAAGAACGGACGATGGAGTATTTAAAAGCAACGGTCGAGTCGATTTATGTGGCACTCCGTGAAACAGAGTCGGAAGTGGAAAGAGCGTATGGTATTGAAGCGATTCTTCCAGATGCCATTCATTTCATCACGAGCCAAGAGCTAGAGGATGCGTATCCGACGATGACTCCGAAAGAGCGTGAGAGTGCAATTTGTAAAGAGTACGGCGCGGTCTTCATCTCGCGAATTGGAGACAAACTCGCTTCAGGTATGAAACATGATGGACGTGCGGCGGACTATGATGACTGGTCGCTCAACGGTGACATTCTCGTTTGGCACCCTGAACTTGAGTCGGCATTTGAATTATCGTCGATGGGGATTCGTGTAGACGAGGTGACTCTTGAAGCACAACTTCAAAAAGCCGGGGCCGAAGAAAAACGTGCTTATCCATTCCATCAAGGTGTGCTCGAAGGAACACTTCCGCTCACGATTGGTGGAGGCATCGGTCAATCCCGTGTAGCGATGTATCTCTTACGTGCACGTCATATCGGTGAAGTCCAAACATCGGTCTGGCCAATAGAAGTGATTCAGTCGTGCAAAGATGCTGGTATCAGCTTGTTGTAATATAAAAATAATTAGAAACAGGGAACAGGACTCGTTAAAACGGGTCTTGTTTTTCTGTGCAACATTTTCCACCCTATCCGTCAATTTTGACACCTACATATTGGAAGCGTTTTCACTTAAAGTTGGTTTTGTAAAGAATGGATGAGATTAAGGGAGGAAATGAGATGAAGCGGAAGTGGAAATTATCGACAGCGGTTATGACAGCCGGAATGGTTTTATCACTCGCGGCATGTGGTGGAGGATCACTGACGGACGAAGGGTCTTCTGAAGGAAATGCGGACAGCGGAGATATAAAAGAAGTCACGTTGAACGTCTTCCAATTCAAAGCAGAAATCGCCAAAGATCTTGAAGCGATGGCAAAAGAGTATGAAGAAGAAACGGGTGTCAAAGTGACCATTCAAACGGTCGGTGGCGGTGCGGACTATGGTGCGGCCTTAAAATCACAATTTGCTTCAGGAAACGAACCAGACATTTTCAACAACGGTGGATTCACGGAAGCACAAACATGGAAAGACAAACTCGAGGACTTATCGAGTGAGAAATGGGTAGGAGACTTGACCGAAGTCGCCAAAGAACCGATGACGATGGACGGTAAACTGTATGGTATGCCGATGAATCTTGAAGGGTACGGTTTTATTTATAATAAAGAACTGTTTGAAAAAGCAGGCATCGATGAGTTGCCAAAAACGCTTTCTGAATTGACTACTGCAGCTGAAAAATTAGATAAGGCTGGCGTTACACCATTCTCTATCGGTTATGCAGAGTTTTGGATTTTAGGAATTCACTTATTAAATATCCCGATGGCTCAGCAAGATGATCCAGATGCGTTCATTCAAGCGCTTAACGAAAATAAAGCGAAGTTTGAAGACAACGAACAGTTCCAGGAATTCTTGAAGCTGTTTGATTTGACGATTAAATACGGGAATAAAAATCCACTGACGACAGACTATAACACTCAAGTCACACAGTTCGCTCAAGGAGAGACAGCGATGCTCCAACAAGGAAACTGGGCACAACAGATGATCTTTGATGTCAATCCGGATATAGAGATGGGCTTCGTTCCAATCCCGATCAACGACGATGCTGAGAAGATGGACCGACTCCCGGTCGGTGTCCCGAACAACTGGGTCGTCAACAAAAACTCGAAGTATAAAGAAGAAGCAAAAGATTTCTTAGAGTGGATGGCGACGTCTGATACAGGTAAAGACTACATGGTCAACAAGTTCAAATTTATCCCGGCCTTCAAGTCGGTTGAAGCGAATGATCTCGGACCACTTGCAGATGATATCTTAGCCTATTCAAATGAAGGGAAGACAATCTCTTGGAACTGGTTCAAGTATCCGGATGGTGCCGTGAATGAATATGGTGCACTCATGCAGGCGTATGTTGGTGAACAAAAAACAGGTGAAGAAATGCTTCAAGACTTCACTAAAGTTTGGCAAGACAAAGTGAAATAAAGAATACACAGACGGTGAAACGACCCCTTCACCGTTTGTGTTTTTTTTATGAAGAAACTGTCACAGGAACCTCATACAAACCACACACATACCTATGGGGGTTTCAGTAGAATGGATGTTGTAAGCGCTTATGAGAAGGAGGGGGCATGAAACGGTTACTGATATTCATCCTATTTATGTGTTGGATGCCGCATGCGAATGCGGAAGGAGCATCGATTCCGGTGACTGAACCGATTGTTATCGAATCGAATAACAGTTTTGATGGGGCTGGAAAAACGTATACGAGTTGTGGTCATCCCGCTTTTATTATAAAAGGAACGGGTGCAGTGCTTGAACGTGTGTCGATTCAGCAGTGCGAGGGTGATGAGGCACCGGCGATTCACGTATCTGGTCTTGGACATCAGCTACTCGATGTGTCGATTGAGTCTTCAGGTACCGGTCTGTTGATTGAAGATAGTTACGGTGTTCGTGTCATACGAACTGCTGTATATGGGAACGGCCAGGCGGATGGAGTCGCACTTCTAAATAGCGAAGCGGCAGAATTAAAAGGAGTCGTTGTCAAAGGTGTGCGAGATGGGATTTATATAGAAAACGGGTCCCAGCACACGATTGTTCGACCGGTTATTTCCCATTCTCGATATGGCATTCATTTGATGTTTCCGACCGACCTTGTGATTTCGGTACCGGAACTACATCATAACTTGACAGGTGCGATGATTATGGGAACGAATCGGGTCGTTTTCAAAAATGGGAATGTGCACGACCAATTCGGCGGAACGGCGACGGGATTGATGTTATATGAGGCCGTCGACACAACAATTGAGATGACGAATATTTACGGAAATCATATCGGTTTATATGCGGAGCAGTCAGAAGGAACGATTCTTGAACGGAATGCGATCAATGGAAACGATATTGGATTTCAATTGAAACAAGCAACAGGGATGATGATTCTTCAAAATAATCTACTAGGGAATCGTGAATCGGTGACAATGGTCGAGTCATATGAAAATATTGTGCAAGGTAATGTTTGGGGTGGTACGACACTTGACCTAGACCGTGACGGTTATAGTGAGATTCCATTTCGTACCGATCCGTATTTATTTTTATTAACGGATTCATATGAGGCATTTGAATTATTGTACGGGTCACCGGGTCTTCTTCTACTAGAAAACATACTGAGAAGCCCGGAAGACTTATCTTTGACAGATATTACGCCACAAACCTATTCCGCGACGTGGCAATGGAACGGCTCGATTTGGAGCTTAGGGAGTATCATTTTATGCATCATGATTTGGATAATTGGGAGGAAAAGACATGAAATCGTATAAACAAGTAGCAGGATTATTATCAGTAGCTGGGCTATCTTTAGCACTCGGTGCATGTTCAAGTGCATCGGCAGAACCGTTTGATATCAAATGGGGCGAAACCGAATGTGAAGTATGTAAAATGAAAATTATGGATGAGCAGTTTGCAGCGGAAGCAATCATGGAAAATGAAAAAGGATATGCATTTGATGACATCGGTTGTCTCATGCGAGATTGGTATCCTGAACAAAAAGAAGAAGACATCGCTGCAATGTATGTGAAGGACTTCAATACGAAAGATTGGGTCGAATTAGATGAAGCGATGTTTGTTTACGACAAAGAGTCAAAAACACCGATGGCTTATAATATTCTCTCGTTCGCGAAAGAGGCAGACGCTGAAGCCTATATGGAAGAGAATGGCGGCGAAATGATGGACTTTGATCAATTAAAAGATCATACGTGGGAACGCGGCGAGATGAAGATGATGATGGACGGCGAAGGTTCGATGGACCATAATCATGAGGGGGATACGGAAATGGACATGGAAATGGAAGAAGAAGGGCAGTAAACGATGTCGTTATGGAGAATGGAATGGGCACGCACCCTACGGCAACGAGAAAATTACGTTTTCTTATTCACATGGGTTCTCACGCTCGTTCTACTAGGGGGGCTTGGACAAGCATTACCGGTTGCTGCGAACTATACGAATATAAGCGCAACGCTCATCACGGTGCTCGGTTTGTTGCTCCCTCTTTTTATTTTATTGACGACGGCACTCCATTGGGGGCAAGAGCGGGAGTCGAAGCGACTGAACTTGCTGTCAACGTTCACCTATCCGAAGTGGAAGCTGATTTTCGTTCGGTTCAGCACTTTTTTGGTCACGCAAGTACTCATTCTATTATTGGCATTCCTCATTGCCTCGCTAGTGGTCGGGCAATCGATTCAGACATGGATGATTCTGCTTTCCTATGCGATTGGATTGACGATCTATGCTACAGCGCTCGGTACGTTACTTGGGTTAGTGGGACGTACGCGGATTCGGGCGATATTGCTTGCTTTTTTAACGTGGGTCCTCCTCATATTACTTTGGCCGACAATTCTCGTGACAATCATTTCCTGGCTCCCTTACGGCATGCAAGTGAACGGGATGATCGTTATGTTGTTTATGAATGGATTTGATTTGATGCGAATTTGGGCCAGTACAGTGGCGTCATCATCAGACGTTTTTGGAGATGTCTATCTTGATCTATTGAGTTGGATGAATCGACCGATTGGGTATGCAGTGGTTTGGGCGACCTTACTTACGATGAGTGGCTTCTTACTATGGCTTGCTTCGATATTGGTTTGGAGGAAAACGTCATGATTAACTGTGTAGACGTAGGCAAAAAGTATGGTAATACATGGTCGCTCCATCCTATTCGTGAAGAAATTAATCCGGGGCGAATTGTTGCATTATGCGGGAGCAACGGAGCTGGGAAATCGACGCTTTTGAATCTAATGAACGGTACGATTGAACCGAGCACCGGGGTCATTCAATTGAACGGCTATACAATCAAACAACGGACGAAATATAATCAAAACTTTGGATACATGCCGGACGATTTCTCATTTGACGGCGCATGGACAGTTGAAGAGACGTTTGCTTATTATTCTTTTTTGCAAGGGGCACGCCCGATTCCTAAAATTCTTGAGCGGGTCGGATTGTATGAACATAAGCAAAAGCGCGTCGCCGAACTCTCGAAAGGGATGCGCCAACGGCTCCTGCTGTCTCAAGCACTTGTGAGCGAACCGGATATTCTTTTACTAGATGAGCCGACGAATGGCCTAGACCCCATTTGGATGCATACACTCGGAGACATATTACGACAGGAAGCCGAGCGAGGGGCGACCATCGTGTTTTCAACGCATCAGTTGGACGTTGCTGCTATGTTGTCAGACGAAGTCTGGATGATGCGAGCAGGTTCTGTTTGTGGGAAGGTATATGTTCAAGAAGAACAGGCCGCATACGAACGACTGAGAGAATTCTTTTTCGAATCGAAAGATGACACTTGTCAAATAGACGTGGCTCGCACAAAATAATAGACAGTTGAAGTGGTGCTCGGAACCTTCCGACGCCACTATTTTTTTGGGGAGATGGAATGGATGAGAAAAAATGTGACGGTTGCTCTTTTGTTGGCAACCTTTTTAGCGGCAATTGAAGGAACGGTCGTATCAGTTGCGACACCGGTTATCGCTAGCGAATTGAACGGAGCGACGCTCGTCAGTTGGGTGTTTGCCGCCTTTTTACTATTTACAGCGGTATCGACACCGATTTATGGGAAAGTAGCAGATTTGTTCGGGCGTAAACGTGTCTTGTTGTTTGGAATCGGATTATTTACACTATCCTCATTATTGTGTGGACTGGCGACATCGATGGAACAATTGATCGTCTTTCGAGCACTGCAAGGTTTGGGGGCTGGTGCGGTACTCCCGATTTCGATGACGATTATCGGTGATTTATATAAATATGAAGAGCGTGGAAAGATTCAAGGGATTTTAAGCGCGGTTTGGGGGGTATCGGGTGTACTCGGTCCCGTTATCGGCGGATTTTTAGTTGAAACGTTATCGTGGCGTTACGTATTCTTATTGAACGTGCCGTTTGCCTTACTCTCATTCATCATGATTATCATCTTTTATAAAGAGAACGTCACCGAGACGAGTGAACGAATCGATTTGAAAGGGGCCCTTTTGTTTGCTAGTGGAACAACCGCATTTTTATATGCCCTCATCACGTTCAGTGAAACGAATGAATGGACGACGACGATCGTCGGAAGTGGAATGTTAAGTATCGTTTTGTTAGGTAGTTTCTTTTTATCGGAACGAAAAGCAAAATCTCCCTTGTTGCCGCTTGACTTGTTAAAGCAGCCAACGATTGCCGCAATCAACGGTTCGGTCTTCTTTGCAGCCTGGGTACTCGTCTCCATGTCAGCCTATATTCCAATCTGGGCACAAGCTGTTTTGGGCAAGACGGCGACAGAGGCCGGATTTATGCTGATGCCATTATCTGTTGCGTGGACATTCACGTCGATTATCGGTGGACGGACACTCGGTGTGGCTTCTCCGAGACGGCGTGCCATGATTGGAATGGGGTTACTCGTCATCGGGACACTCACGTTAACGCTATTGTCACAGTCTAGTTCGGACGTGTGGGTATATAGTGCAGTGGCGTTGATTGGTGTCGGATTTGGATTGTCCCAGCCGATGTTTATCGTCGTCCTGCAAACCGTCGTCTCGTATCAACAACGCGGAACGGCGACTGCGACCAATTCATTTTTAAGTACAGTCGGTCAAACGCTCGGTGTCGCTGTGTTTGGGGCGGTTTTCAATTTTGTCGTTCTTAACGACTTTAAAGAAAGCAGCTCGTTATCCAAAGTGTCTTTGGAAGATTTCTTTAATCAACGTGTGACGGAGACGCTAAGCGCATCTGTCCGTCTGCAAGGTGAACAAATCATCGCGACCGGATTGAACAGTATATTTATCGGGGCGATGGTCGCCGCAATCATCGCGTTTATCATTGCGTCCCGATTACCAACGCACCGACCTGAACCTTCACAACATTCTTAAAACAAGGGTATGATGAAGGAAAGGGAGGCGAACCGACATGAAACGTCAAATCGGGGTTGTGACACTATTATTTCTTATAGGATGTACGCCAGAATCGACAAATGAGGGCTCGGAACAACCGCCTACAGAAGAATCGGTAGAGACTACGGATGAATCGAGCATCGCTGAAGAGTCGGACCTTAACATTGGAGAAGTGACACCAATCGTTGAAAACTTGGACATCCCTTGGTCAATCGCTCGTACACCGGACGGATGGTTCGTATCGGAACGTGGCGGAACGATCACCGTGATCGATGATTCGGGTCGCGCGACGCAATCTGCAGTGAACTTGAAGGAAGACGTATTTGAGATTGGTGAAGGGGGACTCCTTGGCATCGCGTTAAGTGACGATTTTGAATCGAGCGGAATCCTTTACGCGTATCACACATACGGCTCGTCAGGAAGAGACGTGCAGAATCGTGTAGTGGAATTGACGTGGGACGGGGAACGTTTCGAAGAGACAGACGTCGTGCTTGACGAGAGTCCAGGGGCACGCTTCCACAATGGAGGGCGTCTGCTAATCGATGGTGAGTATCTTTGGGTGACGACGGGCGATGCTCTCGTGCCAGAACTTGCTCAAGACGAGTCATCTTTGGCAGGGAAGATTTTACGAATTCCATTATCGGGTGAAGGCGAACCGACCGACTGGATCTATTCGCTTGGTCATCGTAATCCACAAGGGCTGAGTCGGATTGACGACGTTCTCTATGCGAGCGAGCATGGAGCGAGTGGACATGACGAGGTCAACGTGATTGAAAAAGGGAACAATTATGGCTGGTCCATCATTGAAGGAAACGAGCAACAAGAAGGTCTTGTCACGCCATGGTTTGAAGTCGGTGAGACGTCTTGGGCGCCGTCTGGTATTGCGACAGATGAACGATATGTATATATGGCGACACTTCGGAACGAGCGTCTCGTCGCCATCGATCGAGAGACGAAACAAGTGACGACGATTGTCGAAGGGGTAGGGCGGATTCGCGATGTATGGTTAGACGACGATACGTTGTATTTTATTTCGAACAATACGGACGGACGCGGCAATCCACAATCGCAAGACGACAAACTTTATCAAGTGACCATTCGATAGAAACTGACGAATCCGTTAGTTTCTATTTTTTCATTGTCTCTTCTGGAATGAAAGGTATAATTAAACATGTATTTTGGGAAAAGAAGGAGAAATTAGATGAAACATTCAAACTTGGTACATAAACGAGAAAACTTATACTTCTCATTATTAGTCGCAGCAAGCGTACTCGTCTTGATTTTAGGAATCGTACTGACGATTGCATCATTCGGTCTTTTCTTGTGGATCATCGGGACAATCGTAGTACTTTCGCTCTTTACGCACTGGGTTCAGATCGGGTATATTCGGACGAACGGTGTCAAAGTGACGGCACGGCAGTTCACAGAACTTCATGAACTGGTTCAACGCGTCGGGGCTGAGATGGGTATTCGTTTGTTGCCAGATGTGTATATCTTACAGGCCGGTGGCGTGTTAAATGCTTTCGCCACACGATTCTTCCAAAAGAATATGGTCATTTTATATTCTGACGTCGTGGAATTGACACGTACTGGACAGACGAAAGAAGTCGAATTCGTCATCGCGCACGAGTTGGCACACATTCGCCGAAACCATGTCCAAAAACAATGGGTGGTCTTACTCGGTAGTATCATTCCGTTCTTAGGTTCGGCATACTCACGCGCATGTGAATACACGTGTGACCGGATGGCAGCTCATTATCTTCAAGATTTTGGAGCGGCGAAACGAGCGTTGACAGTACTCGCAATCGGGGGACCGCTCGCTAAAGAAGTGAATGAGTTTGACTATCTATACGAAGCAAGTCGAGAAAATGGGTTCATTGCGAAGTATAGTGAATTGTTGTCGACACATCCAACGTTACCGAAACGCATCGCAGCGATTGCGACACATGCCGGTGAAGAAAACGTACCGATGTTCAAGACGGCGGGATATGTGAAGGCGTCTATCATTACAGCGATTCTCTTAACTGTCATTGGAAATGGGGCAATCATTGCGTTCCTCGTCATGAATGATGATTTATCTGACATTGTCGCATCGGCTATGAGTGAGGATATTGAAAATGACTGGGCGACGGAACAGGAAGAACCAATTCAAGAATTGACGTATGCCAATGCCAGTTATGAGGATATTGAAGCTGAACTCGCGAACGGGGGTGACGTGAACATCCAAGACGAATATGGAGACACGCCGCTCCATAACCTGTTCTACAACGATGACGTTGATCCAGAAACGGTCCGACTTTTGCTTGAAAATGGTGCAGATGTCACGATTGAAAACGAAGACGGCATGAAACCGATTGACGTGGCAAAAGACCGGGGACATGGTCCTCGAATCATTGAATTGATGGAATCGCATCAATAAAGAATTGATCCTTGTTTCGAAAGAGACAAGGGTCTTTTTTATGATTATTGCAAACGTTTGCATAGCGCGTGATATACTGATGAGGTAGGAGGGATATCGGTGAGTAGTATTCGTACAAAGTTAACGGGAATGATTGCGTTGACCATCATCGTACCGGTCATCGTGGCGACCATCATTTCATTTTGGTATGTAGAGGACCGAGAGCGTGAACGTGGTCTCGAGATGACTGAATGGTCGCTTGAGCGGGGGACGCGTCAGATGGAACGATACATCTCTGAATTGAGTAGGCTGCCGACAAGTTTATATGCAGATCGTGATGTATTAGACATATTAGAATATGGACCAGGTCTATCACTCAGGCAAACAGAGATTGAAGTGAGGCGGGCACTTCTTGCGATGTATCTTTCGCGGGAAGATGTGGCCCAAATTCAGTTGTTAATGCTTGAAGACATGGACTCATTTGCAGCCTATAAAATGAAGGTATCGCCACGTTCGAAAAAAGAACCGAGCGCTGTCCAACAACAACTATTGGACAATTCGAAAAGTCGTGTATTGCTAGAAGCTTCACATCCGCTGATTCCCTATCATGACTTTGGACCGATCATGACACAAGAAGACGTCGTCACCCTCCATTTCAGACTCGATAAAATTGAGACGGATGAGCCACTCGCCATTCTGTCGCTTGATATCCCAGAAGACTCGTTTATCGGACAGTTGGCTTCTCTTCAAAACAGTCCGGATGAAAGTTTATGGTTCGTCGGTGAGGACAGTCGCGTGTTTGCCCATCTTGGAGATGGAGAGATTCCATCTTCGTTTCAACCGACATCGGTGTCGAACGATGGGAAACATCACCAAATCACAAAAACGTTTGAGTTCGACCATCAGCAATTCTACGTAGGCAAATCGATTCCGGATCAGCTGTTGACGGAACCAGCTTCACGAACGTCATTCATTATCTTACTTGTCGGAATCATCTCGCTCATCTTGGCTTTGATTGGAGCGACATATGCCTCGATGAAACTGACGACTCCAATCAAGACGTTGACCTCGAACATTTGGCGAATTGAGCAGGGGGATATGACCGTATCGTTCGATTCCCTCGGAAATGATGAATTCGGTGTCCTCGGTAGACAGTTCAAACGGATGATTGAACGAATCGATGATTTGATTCAACGGGAGTATAAGCTTGCCCTAGAGAATCGAACGAATGAACTACGTGCCTTACAGGCGCAAACCAATCCGCATTTCTTATTCAATGCGTTACAGTCCATCGGAACGTTAGCTTTAAAAGGGGATGGCAAGACCGTCTATCGATTGATCACACAACTCTCTTCGATGATGCGATATACGATGCATTCAGAGGAATCGATGGTTTCTCTAAAGAGAGAAATCGAGCATTTGAACTCATACATTCGACTGCAAGACGTACGCTTTCCGAATCAGTTTCAAGTGACAGTCGACGTCTCAGAAGAACTACATGAACTCATTGTCCCCAAAATGATTTTACAGCCATTGGCGGAGAACTTCTTCAAACATGGGTTCGAGCGGGACGGGTCTGCTTTAGCGAATCGATTTGACGTGATGATTTGGATGGAAGGCGCGACACTCGTGATTCGCTGTGAGAACAGTGGACGTTCGTTGACGACCGAGGAATGGGAACGGGTCATGTCACGAATCGAACAAGATGATTCGACATTTTATGACACAGAAGGAACAGGATTACGAAACATTCGCGATCGACTCATGTTAAACTATAATCGGGAGGCAGAATTTATGTTGGCTACACCTGAAACAGGCGGTTTTCGAATTATGATGCGTTTCCCCGCTTCTTCTGAGGGGGTGGCGTTATGACGAAAGTGTTGATTGTAGATGATGAATCTCCGGTAAGGGAAGCGGTGAAATTACTCGGTGAATGGGAACGATTTGGTGTGACGAAAGTACTCGAGGCAACGGACGGGCGTGAAGCACAGACGCTCATCGAGCAAGAGCGTCCTGCCCTTATTTTATCGGATATTCAAATGCCTCATTGTGACGGCATCGAGTTGATGGAGTGGGTACACGACCACGCTTCATTTTCTAAGCTTGTCATGTTGACAGGATACGATGAATATTCATACATGCGACGGGCCATCCAATATGGTAGCTTTGACTATTTGTTGAAACCGATTGATCCTGAAGTATTGAATGATACATTGGCACGCGCGTTAGCGGACGTGGTGACTGAATCGAGTGAAGACCCGATTGCCCAAATCGGAACGTTCATTGAACAGCATTTTTCGGAAGAAGTGAGTTTACAAGGTATGAGTGAACGATTTTACTTAAGTCGAGAGTATATCTCGAGACGTTTTAAACAGCAATATGGCGTGAACTTGTCTGAATATGTGTTGACGATTCGGATGAATGAAGCGAAGCGCCTGTTAGAATCGAGTAGACAACGTATTTATGAAGTCGCCCAAGCAGTCGGTTTTTCGGATGATAAGTATTTCCGGAAGGTCTTTAAAAAACAAGTCGGTGTTACTCCGAACGAATTTCGGGAACAGGTTCAACGACAAGCTTAAAGGAGGAATTCAAACATGAGTGTACACATTGGAGCTCAAGAAGGACAAATTGCAGAAACGGTACTACTTCCAGGGGATCCGCTTCGCGCCAAGTATATTGCGGAAACGTTTTTAGAAGACGTCGAATTATATAACGAAGTTCGTGGCATGTACGGTTTTACGGGAACTTACAAAGGGAAGCGTATCTCGGTTCAAGGTACAGGGATGGGTGTGCCTTCGATGTCGATTTACGTGAACGAACTCATCATGTCGTACGGTGCTAAAAACTTGATTCGTGTCGGAACAGCGGGCGGAATTCAAGAAGACGTTAAAGTGCGTGATGTTGTCATTGCGATGAGCGCATCAAGTGAGATGGGTCAAAACCGTGTCCGCTTCAACGGAATGGACTATGCGCCGACAGCGACGTTCGACCTCCTACACCGCGCATATATGAATGCAGAGAAGGCGGGCATCCCGGTCAAAGTCGGACAAATCTTCACAGCTGACCAATTCTACCAAGACGATTTCCATCACTTCAAGAAATGGGCAGACTTCGGTTGCCTCGCCATCGAAATGGAGGCAGCGGGTCTTTACACACTTGCAGCGAAACACAAAGTGAACGCGTTGACGATCCTCACGATCTCTGACCACTTGTTGACGGGTGAAGAGACGACATCAGAAGAGCGTCAGTCGACGTTCGATGAAATGATTCGTGTTGCTCTCGACACAGCCGTCGAAGTGACAAACTAAGCGACTTTCCCTATAGCCAATGGCTGTAGGGATTTTTTGTGTCCAAACCCACTCATCCCTATGAAACGTACGGAGCTCCAGCTAGACTAAGGGTAAGATCACGAGAAAGAGGAATTGTCTGATGAAAACTCCATCGCGTTTTATATTATATGCAATTGTATTTTTTGCTTTTTTTGATTTGTTCGCCCAACTTCCGATTATGAGTACATTTGCGGTATCCGTTGGGGCATCTTCGTTTATCGCTGGTTTTTCTATTGCTATTTATTCGTTGACGAACACGTTTGGAAATATATTATCTGGTATATGGACTGACAGGAATGGTCCATATCGCGTTTTAGTTCTCGGTTTATTTTTGACGAGCTTCAGTTTATTGACTTATCAGTTCGTCGACTCAGCATCCATGTTGCTGTTTGTAAGGTTTGTTCACGGCTTTATGGCCGGGCTCATCGTCCCGGCAGCGTTTACGCTGTCTGCGAACGTCACCGCGACGAATCGTCAAGGGAAGAAAGTCGCAATCACCGGTAGTTTTGTTGGTCTAGCGGCCATCGTCGGTCCAGCCTTTAGTGGGATTGTTGCAAGTATGACGTCACCCCCGACCGTTTTTCTATTCGTCTCTTTATTCGGTTGGATAATTCTGTTCTTGACGGTCATCACGATGCGTCGCGGTCAAATGATAGATGTGAAGACAAAAACAGATGACGAACCGGTGAAAGCTGATTCTAGAGTGATTCGGGCCTATTGGGGGGCTTTCTTCCTCATGTTTTCACAAGGGGCGCTCGCTTTTTTATTGCCGCTCCATGTGCAAGCGCTCGGATACGATTCGCGATTGAGTGGGACGTTACTCAGTATGTTCGGTGTGGTCGCCGTCCTATTCTTTTTATTACCAACGAACCGACTGTTCGATTGCTTTTCCCCGACTAAATTGAGCGCACTCGGGGTGGCCATCATCGGGACGAGTCAGCTGCTCATTGGACAAGCAAGTGTACAATCTGGCCTTTACGGGGTACTTGCCTTATATGGAGTCGGATTTGCGATCTTATTTCCGGCAATCAACACATTGTTGATTCAATCAACATCCCCACAAAATCGGGGAAAAGCGTACGGGGCATTTTATGCATTTTTCTCTCTCGGAACGGTGGCGGGATCGTCGTTTTTAAGTGCGCTTTCTCTTTCGGTCATCCAGCAGTTTACGCTGACCGGAGTAATTTTATGGGGAGCGAGTCTTCTCTTTATGATGAGTTCTCTAAAAAGAGGGCGAATATTTTGACACGATGACTTTAATTCATTAATCTATACATATGATTAAATGTTTAAACCTTTAAACGTTTGTAGGAGATTGAAAGATGCTCGATGGATGAAAGCGATCTCTTAGATTCACTCTTCATTGGATGATAAGATGAAATAAATGTGATAAATCGTAAGGAGGAAAGTTTATGCTGGCACCGATTGAACAGTTGACGATTGATGAGCTTGTCCAGAAACAACGCCGCTTCTTTAAAACTCAGGCGACGAAATCAATGGCATTCCGTTTGAGCATGCTGACGTTTTTAAAGGAATCGATCAAGCACTATGAACCGGACTTGTTAGAAGCTCTGCGCGAAGACTTGAACAAATCAGAGATGGATGCGTATACGACAGAAATCGGATTTATTTACGATGAGATTTCACGAACGAAACGAGAATTAAAACGGTGGATGCGTCCGAAACGTGTCCGTGGAACAGCCATCCATCTTGGGATGAAGAGCGAGATACGTTATGAGCCGTACGGTACGGTATTAATTATCGCTCCTTGGAATTATCCCTTCCAATTGGCCGTTGCTCCACTCATCGGCGCAATCGCCGCAGGGAACACCGCCGTTGTCAAACCTTCAGAGTTGACGCCTAACGTCGCTCGTGTCTTGACACAGGTGTTAGAGCGCGCTTTTACCGATCGCTATGTAGCAAGTGTCGAAGGTGATAAGGACACGGCTCAAGAATTATTGGATCAAAAATGGGATTACATTTTCTTCACAGGTTCTACGCAAGTTGGTCGGATCGTCAATAAATCAGCAGCGGAACATCTGACACCGGTCACACTAGAACTCGGTGGGAAATCACCTGTTATCGTTCATGGAGATGCGAACGTCTCGATTGCAGCGAAACGTGTCGCATGGGGGAAATGGATGAATGCCGGTCAAACATGTGTCGCACCAGACTATGTGCTCGTGCATGACTCACAACAGGAAGCTTTCTTAGAAGCCGTTAAACAAGAAGCGTTTGCGATGTTCGGGAATGGTGTCGGGACAAAACGATACACGCGCATCGTCAATGAATCACACTTCGACCGTTTGGCTCACTATTTGACAGAAGGTGACCTTGTGTTCGGTGGAGAGATGAACCGGGATGAGCTTAAAATTGCGCCGACCGTCATGACGAATCTTCATGAAGATGCTGATGTGATGAAAGATGAGATTTTCGGTCCGATTTTACCAGTCATTCCATATCGTCAATTAGATGAAGTGATCGAGTTCATTTCTAACCGACCGCATCCTCTTGCTCTCTATCTCTTTACGGAATCGAAAGACGTGGAAAAAACAGTTATGAAACATCTTTCCTTTGGCGGAGGGTGCGTGAACGATGTCATCATGCACTTGACGAATCCGAACCTTCCGTTTGGCGGAGTCGGCGAGAGCGGGATGGGGGCTTATCACGGTCGAACGAGTTTTGAAACGTTCAGTCACGCCAAATCGATTTTAAAGAATACGACAAAATTCGATTTACCGGTCCGGTATCCGAACTTCAAACCGGCAGAAAAATTGATTCGGTTGATTCAGCGTTGAACAAGCAGAGAGATTCGGGAGAATAGCCGAATCTCTTTTTTAAAGATTGTTTGAAATGTCACATACTTTTACGATTCTTCCTGTCACACTCTTGTATAATAAAGTCATAAATGGAACGGACGAATGAAATGTGGAGGGAGCAACGACTTATGTCAATGCAATGTGGAACGACTCAGCCGAACAGTTTTGTATTTTCAGATGAAACGAAACAACTGTTACTTGAAATGATGACGATTCAGCATCATCCAAAAGCAAGTATCGTGTGTTGGGAAGGTGAGAAGTGTGATAAGTTCTTTTACTTAAAGAGTGGTTCTGTTAAATTTACGAAAATCACGAAAAAAGGAAATCCACTCGTCATGTTCATGTATGGACCAGATGATTTCTTCGGTGAGTTCGATATCGTGGAAACTTTCCCGAGTTCATACAGTATCGAGACGACAGAAGAAAGTACAATTGGAACGATTTCGAAACGTGAGCTAGAATCACTGATGCAACGCGATATTCGGTTTGCTGGAGAAATTTTACGCTGGACATCGATGATGCGGAAGCACTCGGAAATGAAAGTCCGCGACTTATTATTGTACGGAAAGCCAGGGGCGCTGGGCTCGACATTACTGCGGATGGCGGCCATGCATGGTGTAGAGGAAGAAGATACCATTGTGATTCCTCGTCATCCGTCCGATGGAGAACTGGGGCAATTGATTGGAGCTCCGCGCGAGACGGTGAACCGTTTGATCAGCCAGTGGCGAAAAGACGGAGTCATCAGTACAACAGCAAAATCGATCGTTATTCACGATGTTGATTTTTTGAAAGAGCTTTGTCACTGCGAGGGTTGTCCTGCTGGAATATGTCGTTTGTAAACCACCTCATGTGTAGGTGGTTTTTTTGTGGACTCCTTTTTAAAAATGTGAATTTTGTGTGTTGAAACTACGCAAAATTGATGTGATTGTCACTTTTGAAGTGATAAATGTCACATATTATCACCTGAGCGATTGCGTACAATAAAGGTGGAAAAACAAGCGAAAGGGGTTTTACACGTGGAACATAAAGATGGGCAAGAACCAAATCTTAAAGGAACGTTTACATCGGTCATGATTGTCGCAGGTGTCATCATCGCCATGTGGTCTTCGGTCTTTTACTTATTTGTTACTCGATAAACATACAGGGAGAAGGGTCTCGTCATGCATATTCATAAATTAGAAAAATATTGGCTTACGTTTGGTATTATCTTACTTGCAGTTTTCTTGACTGTTCTAGGGGTATCTGCCTTCGCAGCGGGAAATCAACCTGCATCGGATGCGGATTTGATCGACCCGGCAAAAGTGAATCAGACGGCTCCGTTTGATCAACCGGGACTTCATCAAATTGGCGAGAATGAATACGAGCTCGTCATGATTGCACAAGCATTTACCTTTACACCAGGGAATGTCGAAATTCCAAAAGGTGCAAAAGTGACGTTCCTCGTGACGTCACCGGACGTCGTTCACGGATTTCAGTTGACAGGTACACCGGTCAATATGATGGTCGTCCCTGGACATATCAACTCATTGACGTACACGTTTGAGGAAGCTGGAGAATTTTTGATTCTTTGTAACGAATATTGTGGAACAGGACATCACATGATGTCGACTAAAATCAAGGTGGTGGAGTAAATGAACGATGTATCATCTAAACTGAAGCAATGGGAGATGGAGCGTGGAGTTCCGGTTCCGAGTATTGGAGCGAAAGAAGCGCGTCTTGCTTACGGTCACGTTCTTGTATCGATTCTCGCTGTCTTGATTGGTGCGTTGGCTGGTTTGATGCAGACGTTAATTCGGACCGGTGTCATTCCTGAAATTTTTGGATATTATCAGTTACTAACAGCTCACGGAATCATGCTCGGTATCGTCTTCACAACGATGTTCATCATCGGTCTATTATATGCGCTACTTGCGAAGTCATTCGGTCGCTTTGAATCGTTCCCGACCCGTGTCGCTTGGCTCGGTTTTTGGACGATGATTATCGGTGCTGTCATGATCACTGTGATGATTCTTGCTAATAAAGGGACTGTACTTTATACATTTTATGCACCGCTCATGGCAGATCCGCTCTTCTATGTCGGACTCGTCCTGTTCGTAGTCGGAACGTGGTTCTCCTCGTTCGCGATGTTCCGGATGTATGCAGATTACAAACGTGATAACCCAGGGGTTCATCCACCACTCCCGGCTTACATGAGTATTATGACGATGCTACTTTGGGTCATCGCGACACTCGGTGTCGCAGCGACGATTTTATTCCAACTCCTCCCGCTTTCACTCGGGTGGAAAGATACAGTCGGTATTGAATTATCCCGTACATTATTCTGGTACTTCGGGCACCCGCTCGTGTATTTCTGGCTCATGCCGGCATATATTGTGTGGTATACGGTCGTACCGAAAGTAATCGGCGGAAAAATCTTCTCTGATGCGTTGGCGCGAATGGCATTCTTGTTATTCTTACTCTTCTCATTCCCGGTCGGATTCCACCATCAATTGACAGAGCCAGGGATTGAGCCGTTCTGGAAGTTCGTTCAAGTTATCTTGACGTTCTTAGTTGTCATTCCTTCGTTTATGACGGCATTCTCGCTCTTTGCGACGTTCGAACTTCGTGGACGTGCGCTTGGTGCAAAAGGGTTGTTCGGCTGGGTGAAGAAAATGCCATATGGCGATGTTCGTTTCCTTGCACCATTCGTCGGGATGTTGTTCTTCATTCCTGCCGGCGCAGGTGGGATCATCAACGCTTCGCACCAATTGAACGCGATGGTCCACAATACACTTTGGGTCACAGGACACTTCCACATCACCGTCGGAACGGCTGTTGCCTTGACGTTCTTCGGGACGGCCTATTGGCTCGTACCAGTCCTTCGTGGTCGCACGTTGACGAAGGCGATGAACAAACTTGGTTTGATTCAAGCAGGAACGTGGGCGTTCGGTATGTCTATCATGTCGTATGCGATGCATATTTCAGGATTAAACGGGAACCCACGTCGTACGGGTCCGGCAACTTATTTCTCGGATGCGTTGACACGTGAATGGATCCCATATCACGTCATGATGGCAATCGGGGGAACAATTTTGTTCATCTCTGTTCTCATCTTCGTCTACTCGATGTTCAACTTGTCATTCCTCGCACCGAAAGGCGAAGAAGAATTCCCGCTCGCTGAGACAGAGGAAGCAGCGATGGATACACCACGTTATTTCGAGAATTGGAAACTATGGATCACCGTGACATTCGTCTTGATCGCATTTGCATACACCGTTCCAATCTGGCACTTGATTGAGAGTGCGCCTCCTGGAGCGCGTGGTTGGGTACTCTGGTAAACTAAAGTCAGCTCATACGTGAGCTGACTTTTTTGTGTGGGGAGGAACGGTATGAACACATTAGAAGTCATCCATGCAGCACGTTCGATGCACTTAGGGAATCGACCGTTTGTCGTAGCGATTGATGGACTGAGCGGAGCGGGCAAAACGACGCGCGTTTCACATTTGAGCAATGATCCGAGTGTTTATGTTCTTCACATCGATGACTATATCGTCGAACGTGCAAAGCGCTATGAGACCGGACAGTCTGAACCGACCGAGTATTATGCTCTACAATGGGACGTATCGCGTCTTGAGTGTGAACTGTTTCGTCCATTAAGGAATGGGATTACCGAACTAAAATTACCTCGTTACGTGTATGAACGAGATGTCATCGCAGAAGAGAAGATTGATGTGTCATCTGCTCATACAGTCGTCATAGAGGGGATTTTTTTGCAGCGACCGGAATGGCGTCCTTATTTCGATTATGTGATTTATCTCGACTGCCCACGCGAGGTTCGTTATGAGCGAGTATTGAACCGTGATACATACCTCGGCGATCCGGCGAAAAGACTTGCGAAATATAAGCGCCGGTACTGGCCCGGGGAAGATCTGTATCTTCAACAAATCGATCCGAAAAGAGGGGCGGATATCGTGTTCTGACTGAACATTTCAACATCTGACGCACGTGTCAGATGTTTTTTATTTGGAGAAAAATTGAAAAAAAGATTGACGCAGAAGTGTATTACACTAATAATACAGTTAGAAAGTGTATTAACCATGTCATACACTTAGAAAGGTGATGAACATGCAATTCAATACGAGGGCACCGGTTTATCTACAGGTCGTCGACTACTTCAAGAAGAAGATGGCACTCGGTGAACTAAAGGCCGGGAATGAGATGCCATCCCGGCGAGAACTAGCGAACGATTTAAAAATTAATCCGAACACGGTTCAAAAAGCGTTTAAGGAAATGGAGGACCAACAATTGATTACGACCGAACGAAATCGACCGAGTCGCGTGACGACAGATGACGCCATCTTGAAACACATTCGTTCTGAGATTGTAGATGACGCGGTCGCTGTATTTGTGGAATCGATTCAAGAGCTTGACGTCTCGGTAGACGAACTTGTCGAGAAAATCAAACGACAGTACAAGGAGGGAATATACGATGATCGAAGTGTTGGGAGTTAAGAAGCGCTATCGCAAAAAACAAGTCATTGAAGACGTTTCGTTCACAGCGAATAAAGGGGAAATCACATGTCTCATCGGACTGAACGGAACAGGGAAATCGACGTTATTGAAAGGCATCATGGGATTGACACCTTTTGATAAAGGTTCGGTATTGATTGATGGAAAACCGATCGATTTGAACCGTGTCGCTTTCGTCGCCGACCATGCGATGTTCCCGATTCACTTTACAATCGAGCAATGTGAGGCGTTTATGAAAGACTTTTATCCGACATTTGATTCGGCATTATTTGCTCGTCTCGTCGAAGACTTTAAATTGTTCCCGGAGGATAAGTTAAGCGAGTTATCGAAAGGGACGCTCGCCAAAGCGAACCTTGCACTCGGCATTGCCCAAGACCCGGATTATTTATTACTCGATGAACCGTTCTCAGGAATCGATGTCTTTTCGAAAGAACAGATTGTTGAACTGTTTTCGAGTGAGGTCATGGAGAACCGGGGCGTGCTCATTACGACACACGAGATTGAAGATATCGAGTACTTGATCGACAAGGCGGTCATGTTGAATAACGGACGCATCGTCCGTGAGTTTGATGTCGAAGATGTCCGTTTCATTCATGGTAAGTCCATCGTCGATGTGATGAGAGAGGAGTACGGGGCATGAATCTATTGAAACTATTGAGTTGGGAAGTCGAGCGTGTCACGAAACCGTTCTTGATGTTAGTCACCGGTCTCCTCGTCGTCCAGTTTGGATATCTCGGCTACTTTTTATGGGGCGAGACACAATTGTACGAGCAGTTACGTCGTGCAGGGAATGCAGACTATCAATTGATGTTTGTCAGTTACTTGAACGGAACTCCATATCTTTTATCCCTCGGGATTGCCGTTGCTGCCGTGTTACTGTACAGCGTATGGATTTGGTATCGCGATTTTCAAGGACGAGGGACGTTCATGATGCGACTCCTCACGATGCCACAAAAACGAATGACCATTTTTTTCGCCAAACTCGCTACCATATTAATGATGACGTTCGGGTTGTTCGCTGTCGAATGGATTGCCCTTAAGTTGCAATACATAGCGTTTACAAGTTGGTTCGAAGATAAGATGATTCCGATGCAAGGGTCATTTGAACAAGCACTATCGTACCAGGCAATACTGTCTATGATGTATCCTTCTTCACTCGTTAATTTTGTCATTCATCAATTGATGATCACGATCGCTGTGCTCTTCATCTTCGCATTTGTGTTGATTGAACGAAGTTTCTGGCAACGGACGTTGTGGTCACCGGTACTTAGCTTATCGATTCTAGTTGTCATCTTAACTATTCCGATTTTAGGCTACGCGTTTTTGGATAATTACCTGATTTATGATGAGACGATTGTATATGTCGGTGTGGTGTTGATAGCATGGGCAGGTGTGACGATTTGGTTAGGCGGACGATCTTTACAGACGAAACTGAATGTTTGAGGTGAGAAAATGAAACGAATGTGGAATGTGGCCGCTCTTGGTGCGGTCATCGTGATTGGACTTGGGACGTTTGCTGTTGATGCGACGGAAACGAAAGCAGAATGGGCGTTAGACATCAATTCGAATCCATCTGTTTGGACAGACGCAGTGGTTGAGATCAGTTATAGCATAGAGGACAGTGTAGAAGAGCGGTTTGAAGTGACGACTGATGAGAGTCGCATCACGTCAAATTTGAATTATATTGCTGAGGCGCTACGATATCATGAACGTTTAAATGAGGGAGAACGCCCGGTTCATCGACAAATGAACGGAATGACATATGCCCAATCGATTCAAACAGAAGAGGGATATATCGGGGTCGGTCAGGATGGAATGAAAGAGCTCATCGTATTTGAACAAGTAGAAGGAAAAGAGCTATCGACTTATACGTTCGATGCCGAGGAACGTCAAATTTATGAGATCATGACAGGGTGGTGGGCAGGTATCTTTATTAAGGACGGCCAGTTAAATTTGATCTATCGGGACGGATATGGCGAGGTAACAAAAACGATGCTCGCCACGTTCAACCAGACGATGAATGATGTGACCGTCAAAGAATTGAGTATGGACAAAGGATTTATCACCGGTGTCATGCATACGAATCGATTTTATGCTACTGATGTAGATACTCGGCTGACAGAAACACGATACGTTCCAGTCAGTGTTAGTTCTCACGAAGTCATCCGAGAAGGGGAAGAGGACATCCATGTTGAGGACGCGATGCCAGGACTATTCGCTTACGATACAAAAATGGGGAAAGTTGTTCAATTGGTTGAAGGCCAAGGCTTTTGGGATCATACAGTGTCAGGCCACAACCTGATCGCATTAAATGAAGGCGGCGAGGAAGTCGTCATCGACTTGAACACCGGGAAACAAACGACTCGGATAGTTCTCGACTCGGTGGATCATGCCTCTTACGTAAATGGTCGCCTGTACCAAACGCGCCAAGCGAAGGACGGTGTCGTTATCGATGTATACGAGGATGGGAGACAAATCTCAAGCGCGGCAATCACGCCTGAAAATGAAGAAGCGCGTGACATGCTCAAACAGATTGACGTATATGTCAGATAAAAATATGCAAAGATGGGGTCCATCCGAAGCGTGAGTCAGCGTCATTACTAGTGATGACCGCTACGATAACGTTTCTTCACTGCTATAACGGGGAGGATGCCTCATCAACATTCTAGCGGACAAGTTTGTCCGCTTTTTTATTTTTTACATTTCTAAATATAGACATATGTCTTACTCCTTAGAACATCTTTTCCGGGCTTACATTCCAAATTTTAGTATGTTAATTTTGCGAGTGAATGGGAGGTCATATATATGAAAAATTCGACTAAAGAGTGGATTTACATCCTACTCCTCGCAGCCATTACCGTTATACACTTTTTTGTGGATGGATTGTCTGAGAATAGTAAAGCGGTTATAACCATTGCGATTTTTCTGATCGCTGCAGTGCTTAAATTTGGAGTGAAAACGAAGGAGGAGAGATAAATTGTCCATAAAATCAAAAATTGTATCAGTTATGATGGCAATGGTACTTGTTTTGTCTGCCTCACTCATACCAGTAGGTTCAGCTAACGCTGCTGATGGTTTGAATGAGCAGGATTTACAGTTAATTGAGATCCTAACTGCAATCGAGAATATGCCGGATGAAGTGATTATGCAAGGCGAGGAAGCCATTAAAACATACCTTGAGAATGAAGTGAGTTTCCCGCTCGGTTTAGAAGAGGGACAAGGTTTATCGGATGTTCGAATGGCTAGTATAGGTTCAATTGCAGGTTGTGTAGGGGCCGTCGGAACTGCAATCGTCGTCAATTTTACTCCAGCTAAAATCCTCAAAATTAAGTCTGCCTTGAAATCTGTCGGTGGCGCCACTAAGTTTGTTAAAGCAATCAAACCATACTATAAGATGTCACGAGAGGATAAATTAAGTAAGACAGCGTCACTTAAACAAGCTGTCCGACTCGCCGCTAAAGATGCAGGACCAGATGCGCGCGAAGCCTTGCTAGATTTCTTCGGTGTTTCATCTGTGATTGGATCATGTTCAGCAGCCTTTGGGAAATAAAACAGACCCCGATTGATTTCGGAGTCTCATAAAATCTGAGCGGGTCTTGGCATACCCGCTCTTTGTATTAGTGTTGGAATACTGAACTTGCACCCATAAGTATAGTGAGGCGATGATTGCATACAAATCTGGCCCCTTTATTTAGTCGGTTTCGGGATGATGACGCCTTCTTCTAAATCAAGTAACAAGTCGATCAGTTCCGCACAGAACTCTGGGAACTGCTCCAAAAAGGCACCGGGACCGACTTCATCCGTAAAGTCGATATATAGATCGACAACATTACCAGACATTTTCGCGGGTAAGGCGAGGAACGCCGAACCGAAGCGCCAGCTGCCTCGGATATCGAGTAACTTCCCGAGGACGAGGTCGCCGGTCTCACGTTCTTCCGGTAACTGAACAGCATATGTCTCTTTTGACTCCCAGTCTTTTAACTGACCGTCTTCGGTCACTTCAAAAATGCTGCAACGCGGGACAGCAAGTCCACGGAGTGCGTGATAGAGGGCAGGTGACATGTCGCCCTTATGGTCAGTCAAATAGCGACCGTGGGGCGTCATACCGTCCTCGTCCGTCTCAAAGAAGACGGCCCAGTCGATGAAGAGGTCACGGAAGAGCTCAGCGTCTTTTAAATGCCAAGTCCCTTCCGACGCGATCTCTTGAATATAGTTCGTCCACTGTGTGCTTCGCGCAAGAGCCGCTTGCTCATATAACTTTTTCAGTTCGGCAAGCAATTCGGACTCTTCGACGAGCAAAGGGAAGGGAATTACTTTCCGGTCTTTTTTCATCGGCGCGGTCCTCGCTTGTTCTCAGGACGTTTGACGACAGGAGGCTTCTCCTCAATCCGTTTCTCAATCACGTCGCCACGATAAATCTCAAGTTCTTTTAACTCGACACCGAGCTGACGTGCGAATGATTTCAAGTGTGGGAGATCGTCTGTCGTCACAAGGGAAAGGACGGTTCCGGCTGCGCTACCGCGAGCGGTACGGCCTGAACGGTGAATGAAGTCGTCGATTGATTCCGGTAAGTCGAAATGGACGACATGTGTCACATCCTCAATATCGAGGCCGCGTGCCGCGAGGCCGGTCGTGATGAGGAGCGGGTATTCCCCTTTACGGAATTCACGGAGCGTCTCGACGCGTTCACGTTTTCCTTTCAAGCTGTCGAGCATCCGATAGTTCACTTTCAACTTCTCTAATTCTCCTCGAAGAGGTGGCAAGAACGAACGGTTGTTGATGAAGGCGAGTGCCTTCACGCCATCGACGTGTGAAAGACGACGAAGGAGTTCCGGTTTGTAGCGACGCGTCGTCAACAGATAGCCGTATGTCACTTGATCGCTGACAGCACGTTCGATTTTGATATGAGCCGGCTCGTTCATGAATGGTGATGACCACTCTTTGAGTGAATCGGTGAGTGTTGCCGAGACGAGTGCAAGCTGACGCTCATGCGCAGTATGCTTGATGATTCGTTCTGCGGCCTCTGTCAAACCGCTGTCGATGATTTGGTCGGCTTCATCTAAAATAACGGTATGTGTCTCGTGAAGCTTCAGTTTTTTCTTGTCAATCAACTCGACGAGACGACCCGGTGTCCCGACAATCAAATGCGGCTTTTTCTTGATCCGGTCGATTTGGCGTTTCAATTCGACACCGCCGATGAATGAACCGATGCGGACGTCGCCTTTTTCAGTGAAGCGCTGTGCGACTTGTTGAATCTGCATGACAAGTTCACGAGTCGGGGCGACGATGACGACTTGGATACGATCGTTCGACGGATCAATCTTTTCAATCGCGGGAAGTAAATAGGCGAGCGTCTTACCCGTTCCCGTCGGTGCTTCGATTGTCACGTCTTTTCCATCTAATAGTAGGGGAAACGCTTCTTTTTGGACCGGCATCGGCTCGTTAAAGCCCATCCGTTCCCACGTTTCGTTAATAAAAGGTTTTGTAAAATTCATAATCGGTCTCCTTATCTTTAGGCAAAAACAAAGGAAGCGAAAGCGCTCCCTCGTCAAATATAGCGAACATGCTCCTGATCATCTTCCATTGTAGAACGTAACGTCTGTGTAAACGTTTGACCGTCCTCAATGAGTTGGATGTGGGCATCCGCACCTTTTTCTGTCAATTTAACTTGTTCAATCGTGAATCCTTGATAGACACGATACTGTAACTCGGTCGTCATTTGCTCGAACGGCTTCAGTTCCGGGTGTGTCGTGATGACATTCATTGGACGCGACTCAAGTGCAGCGAGTAGTTGGTCGCGATAATCGATAAAATCTTCATTTTCGATGTCATCGTCAAAGCGAATCCAGAACCCTCCATCTTCAAATTCTGTGATAAATCCGTCACGCTTTTCACCTGCCTCGTCGACCTTCAATGAGATACGATCGCCGACTTGAAAGGTATTGTTTGTTGTTAATGGTTCGTACGTCATAAGTAGAACCCCTTCCTCTTATACAATGTTCTGCCTTCATTGTGTCTGATACGACACGAAAATTCAAGTTCTAACCGAGTGATGTGAGTTAAATCACTCTAAAAACTGTATAGTTAGTCACAGAACAATCAAAATAGTACAGATGAAATTGAAACCCTATCTAACAGGGATTCATCTGTTTCAAACTTTATGAAGTAAGGAATATAACAGTTTGTAAAACGCTTTCAAAAACGGCTGTTTTATCACGTTCATAAGATTGTTACAAGTTTCACAATAATGTAAAACATATTGTTCACGTTTTCACGTACACTTCAAGTATAGATAGCAGGCAGTTACTTTCGAGAATGAGGAGTGAATCAACATGGCAACCGAAATCAAATCCGCATGGTCAGGTTTTGTACCTGGTCAATGGACGAATGAAGTAAACGTCAGTGAGTTTATCCGTTTGAACCGTCATGAATACACAGGGAACGATACGTTCTTAGCAGGTCCGACAGAAGCGACGAACGTTCTGTGGAATCGTGTGATGGAACTTACAAAAGAAGAACGTGAACGTGGAGGCGTCTGGGACGTCGATCAACACACACCATCGACGATTGTGTCGCATGGACCAGGCTACTTAAACAAAGAGTTAGAAAAAGTTGTCGGCGTTCAAACGGATGAACCGTTCAAACGTTCGATTCACCCGAATGGCGGTATTCGTATGGTTGATGCCGCACTCGAATCATATGGTTTCGAACCAGATGAAGAAATCACAAAAATTTACTCAGAAATCCGTAAAACACATAACCAAGGTGTCTTCGATGCCTATACGCCTGAGATGCGGGCCGCTCGTAAGTCGGGAATCATCACAGGTCTTCCGGATGCTTACGGTCGTGGACGCATCATCGGGGACTATCGTCGCGTCGCTCTCTATGGGATTGACTTCTTGATGGCAGAACGTAAAAAAGATTTGGCAAAACGCGGCGGATTCTTATCTGAATCGGACATCCGCGAGCGGGAAGAGCTGAATGAACAACTTCGTGCCCTCCAAGAGCTCAAGCAACTCGGATCGGCTTATGGGTTTGACCTTGGTCGTCCTGCGGAAAACACGCAAGAAGCGTATCAATGGGTGTACTTGGCCTATCTCGCAGCCATCAAAGAACAAAATGGTGCGGCGATGTCACTCGGTCGCGTCTCCACGTTCCTTGATGTGTACGCAGAGCGTGATATCGAGTCTGGTCGTTTGACGGAATCAGATGTCCAAGAAATCGTCGACCACTTCATCATGAAGCTTCGGATCGTCAAATTCTTACGGACGCCGGACTATAACGAATTATTCTCAGGTGACCCAACATGGGTAACAGAATCAATCGGTGGGATGAGTGAAGATGGTCGCTCGAACGTCACGAAGAGCTCGTTCCGATTCTTGCATTCACTCACAAACCTTGGACCAGCTCCGGAACCGAACTTGACTGTCCTTTGGTCAACGAAACTTCCAGAAGGGTTTAAACAATACTGTGCGAAAATGTCGATTGAAACGTCGGCCATTCAATACGAAAACGATGATTTGATGATGCCACAATTCGGCGACGACTACGGCATCGCATGTTGTGTATCACCGATGAAGATCGGGAAACAAATGCAGTTCTTCGGTGCGCGTGCCAACATGGCAAAAGCCCTTCTTTATAGCATGAACGGCGGACGCGATGAGAAGAACGGCGCTCAAATTGCCCCGGTTTGGGAAATGAACACAGAAGATGTACTCACGTACGAAAAAGTATATGCCGATTTCGACCGTACACTCGACTGGTTGGCAGAACTATACGTCAACACACTCAACGTCATTCACTTCATGCATGACAAATATGCATATGAACGAATCGAAATGGCGCTTCACGATCCAGAAATCTTACGGACGATGGCTTGTGGAATCGCTGGTCTCTCGGTAACGGCCGACAGTCTCTCGGCAATCAAATACGCGAACGTTAAACCGGTCCGTAACGAAGAAGGAATCATCATCGACTTCGAAACAGAAGAAGACTTCCCGAAATTCGGAAACAATGATGACCGTGTCGATGCGATCGCTGTCGAACTCGTCGAGTCATTCATGGAAAAAGTACGGAAACATAAAACGTACCGTGACGCGCTTCACACACAATCGGTACTCACGATCACATCAAACGTCGTCTACGGTAAGAAAACTGGGAACACGCCAGACGGTCGTCGTGCTGGTGAACCGTTTGCTCCTGGAGCAAACCCAATGCATGGACGAGATACTAAAGGTGCGGCTGCATCACTTTCATCAGTCGCGAAACTTCCGTTTGAGCACGCACAGGATGGAATCTCGTACACGTTCTCAATCGTACCGAAAGCACTCGGAAAAGAAGAAATCGCACGTGAACTCAACTTGGCGGCACTTCTCGACGGTTATATGAGTGGAGAGCATAAGGGACATCATTTGAACGTCAACGTCTTCAACCGTGAAACACTCCTTGATGCGATGGAACATCCAGAAGAGTATCCACAGCTCACAATCCGCGTATCTGGATATGCAGTCAACTTCATCAAATTGACGCGTGAGCAACAGATTGATGTAATCAACCGTACGTTCCACGGTTCGTTGTAAATAAAGGCTTAGCGGCCTTCGTTAGGAAGGTCGCTCATTCGTTAGGAGGTCATTTCGATGACAATGGGATATGTACACTCGGTCGAATCATTCGGAACAGTTGACGGCCCTGGTATTCGCTTCATCGTCTTTTTACAAGGTTGTGCGTTACGTTGCCTGTATTGCCATAATGCGGACACGTGGGATTTCAAAAAGAATAATCACCGCTCGGCTGAAGACGTCATTCAAGAGGCGCTCAGCTACCGTCCGTTCATGGAAGCATCGAATGGTGGCATCACCATCTCTGGTGGCGATCCACTCGCGCAACCCGAATTTTTAGAGGCGCTACTACGTGAAGCGAAAAAGCACGGGCTCCATACGACGCTCGATACGTCCGGTGCGCTCCGTCCTCCTAATTTGGATGCGATTTTAGATCATACCGATCTTGTCTTGCTCGATATCAAGCATATCGATGACGATATGTGTAAAAAGCTAACGGGTCGTAGCAATGCCAACACGCTCGCGCTTGCCGAACATCTTTCCGAGCGCGGAACAAAAATGTGGATTCGCCACGTCCTCGTTCCTGGGTGGACGCTTGAAGAAGGTGCGCTTCGTCGCACCGCCGCGTTCATTCAGAAGCTAGACCATGTCGAGAAAGTCGAAATCTTGCCGTATCATGAAATGGGCGTCTACAAATGGGAGGCGCTTGGATTAGATTATCCGCTTAAAGGAACGAAACCTCCGACATCAGATGAAGTCGAGTGGGCGGAAGGGATTTTGCAGGGAACTGTATAAAATAAGCGCAGGCCACATCGGCCTGCGCTTGTTTTATTGATTTAGAGATTAGACAAAAGTTTGGAGAATCAAAAAGAGATTTAATGCGATGACAATCGCTGTAATTCCCCAACCGATCCATGTTGTGAAGCGGTGATTCACCAGTCCGCCCATCAATTGCTTGTTGCTCGTAAAGAGAAGTAAGGGGACGAGGGCAAACGCGATGCCGAACGAAAGAACGACTTGACTCCAAACGAGAGCGTTTGACAAATTGACGCCAGACAAAATGAGTAAGAGCGGTGGGGTCATCGTAATTAGACGACGCACGTAAATCGGGATATGCTTTTGAATATAACCTTGCATAACGACATCTCCAGCCAACGTACCGACAGATGCGCTTGATAGTCCAGCGACCATTAATCCAATCCCGAACAGCATAGCAATCGGTGAACCTAAAAAGGAATCGAACTGCTGGTGGGCAATCTCCAAGTCATTTACGATTATACCGTTCTTATAAAAGACAGCAGCAGCGATAATTAACATGCTCGCATTGATCGCACCAGCAAAAATCATTGCAATCATCACATCGATTCGTTCGAATTTCATAATTCGCTTTCGTGCCACCGTATCTTTTCCGATGATCCGTCGTTGCGTCAACGCAGAGTGTAAGTAAATGGCATGCGGCATCACGGTTGCACCTAATATTCCGGCAGCCAGTAAAATACTCTCAGTGCCATCGAAACGAGGAATTAAGAGACCGGATAAAAGAGGCTTCATTTCAGGTTGAGCACTGAACGTTTGAATGGCGAATGCAAGAGCGACAACGAGTAGCATACCTGTTATAACCGTTTCGAGAGGTCGGTAGCCACGTCGTTGCACTTCTAAAATCGCAAAGGAACCGACCGCTGCGAGGAGTGCGGCTTGAATCAGTGTTACGTCAAACACCAGGTAGATTCCGAGGGCGGCACCGACAAACTCGGCTAAATCAGTTGCCATAATCATCAACTCGGCTTGAATCCATAAAAAGATGGCAGTTTTCCGAGAGAAGCGATCTCGACAAATCTCAGGTAAATTTTTTCCGGTCGCGATTCCGATTTTGGCAGATAACGTTTGAATCAAACCGGCCATGATGTTTGCAATTAAAATCACCCATAGAAGCAAGTAACCAAACTGAGAACCTGCGGCAATATTGGTCGCATAGTTTCCGGGGTCAATATAAGCAATCGAAGCGACAAAAGCCGGACCTAGAAATGGGAGGAGTGTTTTCATTTTTTGAGATATCGAGTGATGTGTTCGAGGCGATTCGACTTCGTTCAACATGACATATCCTTCTTTCTTTTGCCTGATGGTTAATTTGTTTACCTAAGGAAACTTTTTAAGTACAAGGCAATTTTACGCCTGGTGAAATAGCTTGTCAAATCGTATAAAAAAGAACTATGAGAAGCTCACAGTTCTTAATCTTTATGACCGGTGCTTTTTCTTTTCTAACACTCGTGCATGTTCTGCCTGTTTCTTCTCCATATAGAGAAGTTCTCGTTCGAGTTTGAGGTAACTCGCGTAACGTTTCGCATCTACCGTACCGTTCGTAAGCGCCTCTTGGACGGCGCAGCCCGGTTCTTTCTGATGTGAACAGTCGCGGAAACGACACGTCTCGGCAAGCGCTTCGATATCACGGAACGTGTCCTCGAGATGCTCGCTTCCTTCCCATAGTCCGAATTCTCGCATCCCCGGTGTATCGATGACGTATAAATCATCGATTCGGAAGAGTTCGCGGTGTGTCGTCGTATGCTTCCCACGCTCGTCTTGTGCCCGAACGGTTTGTGTGACGGCGAGTGCCTCGTGGGCGAGGGCGTTCGTCAGTGTGGACTTTCCGACTCCGGACGAACCGACGAATGCAATCGTGCTCTCGCTCGGTAACGCGTGACGAAGTTCAGCCACACCTTCTCCCGTCACGGCACTGACGGGGAATACTTGAATCCCGGGTGCGCTCACTTGAATGTCTTCAAGCAATGTGTCGACGGAGTCGACTTGGTCGATCTTCGTCAGGACGATGATTGGAATGGCGCCTGTGTCCCAAGCGGCTAACGTATAGCGCTCTAGTCGGCGGATGTTGAAGTCGTGTCCACACGCCATCGTAATCAAGACGTAGTCGACGTTCGCGCAGATCAGTTGTTCACGTGTCTCGTTGCCGGCAGCCGCTCGTGATAGAACGGTCCGACGCTCAAGGAGATGGTGAATCGTACCTTGACCATGTTCGCGAACTTGAATCATGACATAATCGCCGATGACCGGGTAATCCCGTTCGCTCGTCGCTGCATGTCGAAATTTTCCGGAGACTCCGCACATATAACCTTTCTCTCCGATGGAAACCGTATAAAGATGTTGGAACTGTGCCGTGACACGTCCCGTTTCAGTTTGTTGAAACAAAATAGAATCCTCCTTTTAATGATGGAGGACGACAGCCCTCCGATTCGCTGACATTAGGTGGCGTGCATGCATCATGTTGCTCATAAAACATCATCCTTTCATTGTTCGATAGCATAAGTTTACCATAATATTTGAAAACGGTAACATCTCAGTCTAAAGACCGAGGCGAAACAAGCCTTCCGCTCGTCGACCTATACAAAATAACGTATTATGATAAGAGTGTACTTAATAAGGAGGGATGACAGATGAATCACCAAGTGAAGAAGGTGCTGTTCATCGTGGCCGGGATCGCTCTAGTGCTCGTGTTAATCGGTGCTTTACCGAATATGATTTTGTTCGGATTAGGAGCTCTCTTGACGCTTTGGGCTGGGGTCCGTTTTCAGGCTGTGACACACATCGGTGCTAAAGTTGGTTTCGGAATCCTTGCTGTCGTCGGGATTGGGACGATGCTCTCGAACATTTGGGCACTCGTCGGAGTGATTGTGGCATGGTTGTTATTTAAAGGGTATATGATGTATACGGGACAAAAACGAGATCCGGATGTCGAGATTTTAGATGCGGATGGAACTCGTGCTGGCCGTAGCAGCTTCCAACAGTTCGATCAAGTGTGGCAGAAATTTGTTAATCGTCGTTAAGATTTCATAAGGAGGATTCACCATGAAGACACCGTTTGATCAGTTTCGTGAATTAGCGAATGAGTTGACGAAAGAGATTTCAAAAGAAGTGAAGAAGTATCAAGATAAAGAGATGCCACGTTCAAGCGGAGAAGCGGAATTGAACCGTCATATCCGTGGAGCGGAGAAGGAAGCGTTGTCTGTTGAGCGACTTGTTGAACGTCAACGTACACTACTCTCAGAACTTGCTGAAAAACGTGACGATGCCAAGAAAATGGCGGATAAGCGATATGAACAGACAGAGCTGGCGAAACAAGCTAATGAAGAGAAGTTGGCAGAGCGTGCAGCGCTCGAGTCGAAACATTACGGAGAACAGTACCGTTATTTTGAAGGCTTGATTGATGAAGGAGAGCGTGAATTGGATGCACTTGAACGTCGTGCGCTCGAGATGAAACTCAAGCTCGATGAGATGCAGAACAAACGATATGAGTTCGCGATGCGTGAAAATCTAGATCTGTTAAAAGGGACACTCGACCAAATTTTTGGTCAGAACACGTCACAGTCTCATCCTTTCACTGAGGAAGAAAAGAAAGAAGAGCCTGCTGAAGAGAAACAAGACACGCAAGCAGACGAAGATGATTTTGAAGCAAAACTAAAAGAACTGGAGCGTCGCTTTAAACAGGAGTGAGGTGACGGTTCGGCGATGACCTAAATAAGGTCATCGCTTTCTTTGCTTCATACATATAAACAGAAAGGGGGAAGGGACATGGAGCGTTGGAACACACGTCAAATCATCGGATTCATGATTATTTTATTTTCAGTCGGACTGTTTATCGATATCGTGACGGGTGGGAATAGCGTCTTATTCAGCATGATTCTCCCGCTACTTCTCCTCTATATCGGACGACGGTTCAGTCGTCGGGGCAAGCAGTCAGCGAGCTATATCTTTTATGCGATTGGCGGCATCCTCTTGATCGGCTTGATTTTCTCATCTGCCGCATTCGGATTCGTGCTCTCGGGACTGTTATTGTTATTCGGGTATCGACTCTATAAAAATCGACCAGTCGAAGCGAAAATTCGGACACCCCTTCGCCAGGAGCAAGCTTTCTCGTTCGGTATGAAAGAATCAGGACACTATGTGTTACGTGATACGAACGAGTTCTTTTTACTACGGGATGTCGAGATGGACCTATCACAAGCCATTATTCCGGAAGGGGAGACATTCTTACTCCTGAATGGTCTTGCAGGAGACATCCGAATTCTCATTCCAGCGGGTTATGACTATTCGATTGATGCGTCGATCGGTTTCGGTAAAGTTCAGGTAGATGACTCGAACTATTCGCCAGTGTTCAATCGCCGCTTCTATACAGCGTCCGATGATTATGTTCAAGCCACACGGAAAGTTCGGATTCATATCGTGCTCATGAGCGGAAGTGTCGAGGTGATGACGGTATGAAAAAAGATTCTTATCCACGAACGGTCGTTTGGCATCAGTTATTTAGTAGTCTCTTGACGGCTTTCTTAATCACAGTAGCGTTTCTCATAGGTGACTCGACTTCACTGAGCGATTTATTTTCGCGGGAAGAAGGGTTGCCTTTCGGTGTGTCCATCCTTGTCATTGCCGTGTTGATCGGGAGTATTTTCGGCGTAGGCTCTTACTTTTATTTGCGTCGAGACTTTCGAGAAGTCGCCAATGCCTTGTGGAAACTGGAAAATCAAAAAGACATCACATTCCGTCCGATGTCTCCTTATCGGGATACACTCGAACGAATCGTCCGCGTGTCAAAACAGCGGCAAGAGATGATTGAGATGGCGAAGCGTGTCGGAGAGCGCCCAATCAGTGTAGAAGAGGCGCGAAGTGAGGCCGTCGTCGAAGAAAGACGTCGCGTCGCACGAGAACTTCATGACTCGGTGAGTCAACAGCTCTACGCCATCTCGATGATGACAACGGCGGTCAAACAGACGATGCAGACGAAACCGGAATTAGCGAGTAAGCAGATGGAACAAGTCGAGCTCATGGCTCAAACGGCACAGGCGGAGATGCGCTCGTTACTCCTGCAGCTGCGACCGGTCGAACTAGAAGGCATGACACTCAAGACGGGAATCGAACGTTTGTTAGAAGAATTGTCGCGCAAACAGTCGACCGAGCTCGTCTGGCGATTAGAAGAAGTGAAGCTGTCCCGTCATACCGAAAATGAACTATTCCGCATCGTACAGGAGGCCATTAGTAACACGTTACGGCACGCCAAAGCGAAACGTTTGGAAATCGAGATGCGTAAAGTGCAACAGACGGTCATTTTAAAGATCAACGATGATGGAATCGGATTTAATGTGGACGATACACAAGTCGCCTCATATGGATTACAATCGATAAGAGAGCGCACGGCAGAAGTCGGTGGAACGTTGCGGTTGGTCAGTGTGCCGAATGTCGGGACACAAATCGAAGTACGTGTGAAACAACAAGTGGAGGGGTAATGATGATTCGAGTCGTATTAATTGATGATCACGAAATGGTCCGAGCGGGCGTGTCTGCTTTTTTATCGACACAACCGGACATCGAAGTCGTCGGCGAAGCGTCGGACGGAGCAACGGGAGCGGAGCTTGCCATTGCAGAAAAACCGGACGTCGTCCTCATGGATCTGGTTATGGAGCCTGTTGACGGGGTCGAATCGACGAAACAAATTAAAGCAAGTTGGAAAGAAGCGAAAATTTTAGTCGTGACGAGTTTCTTAGATGATGAGAAAGTATATCCGGTGATCGAGGCCGGTGCGATGAGCTATGTCCTCAAGACGGCGAACGCGAACGAAATCGCGGATGCGATTCGTCAAACCGCTGCCGGAAATCCCGTCATGGCCGCCCAAGTGACGGGAAAGATGCTCGAACGTCTGCGCCATCCGGAAATGACACTCCATGAGAGTCTAACTGCCCGTGAACGAGAAATCTTGCAACTGATGGCGGAAGGTAAATCGAATCAAGTGATCGCAGATGAATTGTTCATTTCACTGAAAACGGTGAAGACACACGTCTCAAATATTTTGACGAAGCTTGACGTCTACGACCGGACACAAGCGGTCGTCTATGCATTCCAACATAATTTGGTCAGTAAAGGATGACCGACTACATAGCTACATGCGCCAGCGGGGGCAGGCCCATGACGTCTATGTCTATGGCTGTGACAAATCACTGACTCATCAGCCGGTTTGAGCACATCGCCTTACAGACGATGTGCTTTTCCTTAAAGTGAAGTGATAAAAAGGAGTTGGATTCCCAGAGCACATGCCGGGAATCCAACTCCTTTTCTTATTTGATAGAACAGGCTATCTCACGAACAGATCAGCCCTTTTTTTGTGCTTGTATTTGTTCATCGATTTCAGATAGGTACGTCCAGCGTTCCATCTTCGTATCGAGTGCTTCTTTCAGTTCTGCAATCATTGCATACAATTCATTGACTTTACCGAGGTCGCTACCCGCTGTCGCGAGTGTCGTTTCCTGTACTTCAATCTGTTCCTCAAGCGCAGCGATGTCTTCCTCGATTGTGTCCCATTCCTTCTGTTCTTTGAAGGTGAATTTCACGACTTCTGATTTCGGACGATCTTTCTTCTCTTTCGGTTCTTTCTCTTTCTTTACTTGACGAACCTCTTCTTGGCGTGTGGCCAGATAATCGCTATATTCTGCGTGATACACTTGGATGGCTCCATCTTCAAATGCAATTAACTGGGCGGCGACGCGGTCTAAGAAATAACGGTCGTGGCTGACGGCGATGACAGTGCCTGGGAACGATTCTAAATAGTCTTCTAACACGGACAACGTTTCCGTATCCAAATCGTTCGTCGGCTCATCAAGGAACAAGACGTTCGGTTCGTCCATCAAAATTCGTAACAGGACGAGACGGCGTTTCTCGCCACCGGATAACTTCGCAATCGGTTTATATTGTGCGTCCGGTGTGAAAAGGAAACGCTCGAGCATTTGACCGGCCGTGATGGTCTCGCCATCCGGGGTATAAATCACTTTCGCAATTCGCTCGATTTCATCGATGACACGTCTTGACTCATCTTCAAACTCAACTTGTTGACCGTAGTAACCTAGATGAACCGTTTCTCCATGCACGATTATACCGCTTGTCGGTTCCAAACGTTTCGCGAGCAGGTTCATGAGCGTTGACTTCCCACTCCCATTCGGTCCGACAATCCCGTACCGTTCACGGCGACCAAAAATCCAATTGAACTGTTGAATCAATAACGATTCGTCGTATCCGAAAGACATGTCTTCGACTTCAATGACTTTTTTACCGAGGCGACGTGAACCAACCGAAACATCGAGCGCTTCTTCTTCCGCTAAGCTCTCTTGATGTTTCAAGTCTTCAACGCGTTGAATGCGGGCTTTTTGTTTCGTCGTTCGTGCTTTTGCACCTCGACGTAACCAAGCGAGCTCACGGCGTAAAATATTTTGTCGTTTTTGTTCCATCGACTGGGCGCGTGCTTTTAGCTCAGCACGCTTCTCAAGAAACAGTTCATAGTTTCCGTTATAGAAGTAACTCGTTCCGTCCGCAATCTCTAAAATATGGTTTGTGACACGATTCAAGAAGTAACGATCGTGGGTGATGAGAAGGATTGCGCCTCGATAGTCGGTAAGCATCGTCTCGAGCCATGCGATTGTATCGGCATCGAGTTCATTCGTCGGTTCGTCTAAAAGTAATAAATCGGCCTCATCCAGTAATGCTGCGGCGAGAGCGACTCGTTTTTGTTGCCCGCCGGAGAGCGCATTTACATCGACTGATACGTCAGGTAGGCCAAGGCGGTTCAAAATTGATTTTAGTTTTGCTTCCGTTTCCCAAGCATCTGCAGCATCGACGGCTTGTTGAGCTTTCATGAAACGTTCGAGTAACTGCTCGCTCGTTGGATCCACTTCGAGTGCTTGACGGGCACGTTCGAATTGTTTCAGCGCTCTCACAGACGGGGTATCGCTTGTGAACAGGGCGTCGAGAATCGTTTGACCTTCGCCGAATTGGACAGTTTGAGTCAAATAGCGAATTCGATAATCGTTCGGATGTTGCATTGTTCCCCGATCAGCTGTCTCAGTACCGGCGATGATTTTCATAAACGTCGACTTTCCAGAGCCGTTCACACCGATGATACCAATACGATCTCCAGGGTGGATGGTCATCGTCACATCATCAAATAGTACTTTATCGGCAAACTCTTTATGGATGCCTTCAATCATTAATAAACTCATGCGTTCTCTCCTTCAATCTGTTGACGAATGGCTGCTTCAATCGTCGCTGCGATTTCTTTGTTTGGCAGATCGGCTGGGTCGATTGCTGGTAGGAACGTAACGTCGACTGTTGCCGGAGTAATTCGGTTCTTTGCTTCTAGCAGTTTGTAGCTGCCTTGAATCGCGACAGGAACAACCTTGGCACCGCTTGATGTTGCGAGCGTCAAACTCCCGGCTTTGAACTCTTTCATCGAACCGCCTTTTGAACGTGTTCCTTCCGGGAAGACAATCATCGATTGACCAGACTGAATCGTCTCGACACCGGAACGTATCGCCTTAATCGATTGACGACGATCACTTCGGTCGATGAAGATGCAGCCCATCAATTCCATCCAACGCGGAATAATCGGGAATTTTTGTACTTCAATTTTTGAAATGAATGCTTTCGGTCGTTTCGTGGCCGTCAACATGATCGGCACGTCGAAGTTTCCTTGATGATTTGATACATATACGACGGGCTCATCTGGAATCAGTTCCTGTCCATGGACCCGAATATCGGCACCCGCAACTTTTAGCAAGAACTGAGCCCACTTATAGGCGATGTCTTGTACATAACGATAACGTTGTGGAGGTTCGATTTTCTTTGCTCTCTGTAAAAATGGAAGGGTGATTGGTAACACTGCAAAAAATGAGAAAAACCATACTACTGTTCGAATCATTTTATTTTCTCCTCTCATGATGACAACAAGAAAGAGTCTTCTTCTCTTGACGAGAATCCGACCCTTAGGTATGAATCCTTATTCCCAAAAGCGAGAATCGCTCTCTTCTTCCTCTTCCTCGAGTTCGAATGTAATGCGTTTATTCACAGGATCGACGACGAAATAAGCGCCGTCTTGCTCAATGCTTTTGATTTGCATGGCTTGGTCGTTGCCGATTTCAAGAGTGAGGCGGATTCGATTGTCATCATCGACAAGTAAGATCCCGTCTTCCTTTAACCAAAGTTCCATGACGGGTGAATAACGAAGTAGCCATTCATTCGATAACGGAATTTCATTCATACGTTTTTGTGCCTCCTGCGATTATAAATCCATTGTACGTTGTCTGTTCCTCCATAGGATACCAAATGTGGCGAGTGAAGACGAGCGTTATGTAGAGCGTTTTCGTGTCGTTGAATGCATTCTGGCCACGACGCGTTTGATTCGCTTTTGATTTCGTCTTTCCGCGAACAACTCATTTGCCTGCATGAAGAGTTGTTTAAAGGAAGAGAGGGCCATCGCAATTAAGATAGCGAACAGAAATGTTCCGATCGGATCTTTGTACAATTCAGTCTGGAATAAGAAGGCAAGTCCTACAACAGACAAAATCGAAGTGAGAAAATAAAAAATCATAGCGGAATCTCCTTTTCTTAAATGATATGAAAGAAAAAGGCAAGGTCTTCTAATTCGTATTCGACCTTTTGAAAGAAACTCCTGTCTATATCATGTAAAGAAAAAACGCCTTCAGGTGGCTGAATGGCGTTCACTCTTGCGTCATGTAAGTTGTGGATGACGATACATTCGTATCGACACCGTTTGAAAAAATAAAACTGAGTGATGCTAATAATGCGAAAAAAGCGACAAGCAGACCTTTCGTAAATCGTTTTGCAAATGAACGAGACTGTATATCAAACATTTATTATCCCCCGATCGATACTAAATGAAACCATTTTCAAACTGGACACTTCCTATATAATAACGTTTTCAAAATAAGGATACTAGAAGAAAAAGGTTCGTTCACAAAATCGTCACAAAATTTTAATAAATTAGGATTATGCTGCTAATTTCAACGTAATTTTATCTTTCAATTCCTTATTCACATTTTAGACACAAATAGGCTGAATGCTGTAAGAGAACATGATATGATTAGGAACGTGTGTAGATAGGTATACTGACAGTAATAGCTTAGAAAAGGATGTGGGTGTAATGGCATTGCGCGCAGGAGAAGTAGTAGACTTGGTCGCGGAACGTTCTGCTGATTTTGGAGTATTCATTAGTAACGGACGCGAAGAGGTACTCCTTCATCGGAAAGAACAGACGGAAGAAGTGACGGTTGGTCAAACGGTTCGTGTCTTTTTATATCATGACTCGGAAGGGCGTCTCGCATCGACGATGACCATTCCGACGGTCTCATTTGATGAGTACGAATGGTTTGAGGTGACGGGCGTTCGATATAACACGGGTGTCTTCGTCAATATTGGAATTCAAAAAGATGTTCTCGTTTCGATGGATGACTTACCGGAGAACCGTTCCTATTGGCCACAAGCAGGGGATCAATTATGTGTTCGTTTGAAGTATGACCAAAAAGGACGTTTACTTGGGGACCCTGCACCTTATGCGTATTTAAACTTGTTGGCGAGACCTTCTAAAGAAGAATGGAGCAACCAAGACGTTCAAGCGGTCGTCGTCAATAAACGTGAAGTCGGCGTTAACGTATGGGTTGAAGGCGAATCACTCGGTTTCTTGCATGAAGCAGAGATGACACGTTGGCCACGACTCGGTGAACAGTTAACGGTCCGCGTGACACAGGTCAAACAAGACGGAACGGTCCTCGTTTCAATGAAGCCGCGTGCCTATGAGGCAATTGACGGTGATGCAGCGAGTGTCCTTTCTTATATCGAGGAACGTGGTGGACAAATGCCATATGGCGATAAGACCTCACCAGACGTGATCGACCGCGAGTTCGGCATGAGTAAAGCCGCATTTAAACGGGCGCTCGGAAAATTGTTAAAAGAGAAGCGAGTTGAAAAACTCGACAACGGCTATAAATTGAAATAAGATAACTGATGTTCGGGTGACGTAAAAGTTTTAAAATGTATTTCTTTCATTTTAGGAAGAAATACGTTATAGTTAATAAAGTTGACTATGAGGAAACATTGAGAAAACGTCTGTAGATCTGTCGAACTGAACTCAGACGTTTTTTTGTATGAACAAAGGAGAATATAATTTGACAAAATTTCAAGACTTACAATTAAGTGAAGCATTAGTAAAAGGTGTACACAAAATGGGCTTCGAAGAAGCAACACCGATCCAAGCTGAGACAATTCCTGTCGCACTCACAGGAGTGGACGTATTAGGACAAGCACAAACAGGTACAGGGAAAACAGCAGCTTTCGGGATTCCGACTATTGAGCGAATCGATTCAAAGGCACGTCAAGTCCAAGCACTCGTTCTTGCACCGACACGTGAACTTGCGATTCAAGTTGCAGAAGAATTAAACAAAATCGGAGAAGCGAAGCGCGTTTACGCTCTTCCTGTGTATGGTGGTCAGCAAATCGACCGTCAAATCCGTGGTTTGAAAAAGAATCCACAAATCGTCGTTGCAACACCAGGACGTCTCATGGACCACATGAAACGTAAAACAATCAAACTTGATAACATTCAAACAGTTATCTTGGATGAAGCAGACGAAATGCTTAACATGGGCTTCGTTGAAGACATCGAAACGATTTTGGCAGGTCTTCCTGAAGAGCGCCAAACGCTTCTCTTCTCAGCAACGATGCCACCGCAAATCAAGAAGATTGCTGAGCGTTTCATGAAGTCGCCGACAATCATCAAAGTAAAAGCAAAAGAGATGACAGTTGAGAACATCAACCAACAGTTCCTCGAATTGCGCGAAGGTCAAAAATTCGATACGCTTTGCCGTTTGATTGATATCGACTCGCCAGAACTTAGCATCATCTTCGCTCGTACGAAGAAACGTGTTGATGAAGTGACAGAAGCACTCATTAAACGCGGATATACAGCAGACGGTCTTCACGGAGACTTGACGCAATCAAAACGTGACCAAGTCATTCGTCGTTTCAAAAATGGAACAATCGATATCTTGGTAGCGACAGATGTCGCAGCACGTGGACTCGACATCTCAGGCGTAACGCACGTTTACAACTTCGATGTGCCACAAGATCCAGAGAGCTACGTACACCGTATCGGTCGTACTGGTCGTGCTGGTAAAACAGGTACAGCCCTCACGTTCATCACACCACGTGAATTTGGACAAGTGAAGGCGATTGAACGCGTAACGAACAAGAAGATGAACCGTCGTCACGTACCGACGATCGCGGAAGTACTTGAAGGAAATCAAAAGCAAGCAGCTGAAGAGTTGATCGAACGCGTGCAAGCGGGTGATTTCAAAGCTTACACGCAACTTGCAACAGAACTCCTTGAAGAGTACGAAGCAGTTGAGCTTCTCGCTGCTGCCCTTCGTGGACTGACAAAAGAGCCAGATTCAACACCAGTTGAAATCTCGTACGCTGAACCAGTTCGTGTGAAGCGCCAAGGTGGCCGTGGTGGCGATCGTGGTGGATACCGTGGTCGTAACGACCGTCGTGGTGGCGGTGGCGGTGGCCGTGGTGGCGACCGTCGTGGCGGACGTAGCGGAGACCGTAAAGGATCATACCGTGGTGGTGACGATCGTCGTCGCTCGGATGACCGTGGTCCACGCCGTCCACGTGACTAATCATCATGAAATGCCGCATTTCCTTAAGTGGATTTGCGGCTTTTTTTATAGGGTCATGCTACACTAGTTGAGTAGAGATGGAAGGATGAGGTGTCAACGGATGGTGGAATTAAGTTTCGGTCTCCTTGTGCTGCTTGGTTGTATATTTGCACTAAAACCAATCGTGTCAAAGACGGACCGTCCTAATTTTCGTTATATCCCCGTGGCGACATTGTTATTTGGAGCGATGATTTTTCTAGTGTTAGCCATTGGAGTAGGCGGAAAGATGGGCATTGCATATGGCGTGATGAGTATCGTCTATTTTATTGCTTGTTTCGGTGCCTATATGTATGTACACACGCGAACGAGCTGAATGTAGCTCGTTTTCGCATTTAACGAAGAGGTGATGAGTTGTGGATGCGGTAGAAGTGATGGTCCACCCTGAAGAAGTAATGGTAACTTATGAACCAATTCTTGGGGCGGCGACGTTTCAAGTGGAAGGATATATGGTACATGGTCGCTTTCGTGGCGAATCGTTAACACCGTTTTTTTATGATGATGACGTTCCGCTCGAATATCAGTTGGACATCTCTCAACGAATGGAGCAATTAGCAGCGGAACAACTTCGTGACGCCAAGCAGTTTGTCACGTTCAGATGCCGATCTGAATGGATACTCGAAGAAGGGGGAGAAACATTCTTAGCTCCGCTTCGTGCATTGAACTTTCCATTACATCGCATTTATGTGACGCTTCAAGGAACAGATTTAGTTGATGTTCCCCGTCTGTCGCGCGTCATTCAATATTATCGGTCTTATGGATTGAAGATTGCTTTAGATTTTGCAGAATCGACCAGTATTGAGGATATTATGACCCTTGCACCTGAATTGTTACTTGTCGATCTAGGGACGATGGTTGAGAAAAAGACATTATCGGTCACGTATCCGAACATGCTTCAGACGATGGAATATATCGCTTCGAAGCTCGGTGCGCCACTCCTGTATAAGTCGATCAATCATGTCGGACAACTTCGTTACGCTTGGCAACATGGTGGCCGCTATTATATGGGTGGTCTGCTTGGGTTGGAGGATGAGCGACCTCAACTAGAAATTAAAGGAATGGGTGTGTTGGCACAAGAAGTGCCTTCATTCTTTTTACATGACCAGAAACGATTGAACCGATTATACGAACTTGAATTTGAATTGCACCGTCAGATTGGCGAACTGGTTCAATCCGGTAAATGGTCTCGAGATAAGAAAGATGAATGGATTCAATACATCGCGCCAAAGCTCGAAGAAGTGTTTGTTCGTTATTATTTGACGGATAAGACAGGCTTTCAGACGAGTGCGAACGTCTACTATGTAAATGAAGAATGGCGCGTTGACAATACGTTTCGGGGGTATAACTGGAGTTTCCGACCGTATTTTATTCAGACGATGGCTGCGATGGATGTTCGAGGACGTGGTTATTTATCTGATGACTATCGTGATTTTAGTTCGAATGAAGTGACGCGCACATTCAGTTATCCACTACCAGATGGCATGTTCTTATTCGCTGACTTGTCAGAAGACTACTTATACCAGAATCGATTATTAGACTGAAAGGAAGAACAACAGATGTTAGATTATGATTATGATGCATTACGCGAAATCGGTCGAATCGTTGCACTTGCGCGAGACGAGATGGCAAAAGCAGTCGAACCGGGTATGACGACAAAAGAATTAGATGCAATTGGGCAACGGATTTTAGAAGAAGAAGGTGCAGCTTCTGCGCCGATTACGATGTATGAGTTCCCAGGGTACACGTGTATCTCACTCAATGACGTCGCCGCCCATGGGATTCCTGGGGAAGAGGTCATTCAAGAAGGCGATATCGTTAACGTTGACGTTTCGGCTGTGAAGGATGGCTATTATGCCGATACAGGTCGTACGGTCATTGCCGGGACTGCGAAATCACCTCAGCACGAACGTTTGGTAGAGGTATCATTGACATCGCTAGAAGCTGGACTTGGTAAAGTGAAGGCGGGCGTGAAAGTCAATCAAATCGGTAAGGCGATTTATGCGGATGCGAGAAAGAACGGGTTCACCGTTATCCGTAACTTGGCTGGACACGGTCTTGGTCGGACGTTACATGGGGAGCCGGAGACCATTTCGAACTACTACAGTCGTGAGGAGAATCAACTCTTAAAAGCTGGGCAAGTCATTGCGGTAGAGACGTTCATCTCCACGAAAGACGAAGTTGTTTATCAGTCGGAAGAGGACGGCTGGACGCTCTTTACGCCGAACAAGAGTCTTGTTTCGCAGTTCGAGCATACGGTCGTTGTCACAGAAGATGGGTATGAAGTGTTAACGGGATCGTTCCGTTAAGTAAAAGGTGTGGTTCATGCGAACCACACCTTTTTTTATCAAAATTAGGCGAGAATACTCCCACTTCTAAGCGAAGCGTAGGGGGGAGTTCAAGCTTGTAATGAAATTGTTTCTTCTCGCATCTGTTCAATCACAGCCCAGTTCGGTTGTACCGAATCTGGGAGAATCAACTTTCCATTTTCCACTTCAAGTGGTGTATCGAGCAAATCTTGTTCAAAATAGGCACTCGTTCCCGACATATCTGCGGGGAAGCTCGCGCCGCTTAGCGAAGCGAACAAGAGTGTATGGTATCTTCCAATACCGGATTCATACATTCCGCCGACCCAGTATGGCGCACCATATTGTCGGATGTGGAGCGCCTCGCTTAGACCGCCGACACGTGCGGGTTTAATGTTGACGATTTTTCCCGCACCGAGCTGTGTCATCGTTTCCACGTCATCATAAGACGTGATGGACTCGTCGAGACAAATGGGGGTCGTGAGTTTTGCTTGGAGAGCCGCTGATTTCGCGAACTGTCGGCTCGGGTATGGCTGCTCGATCATCAATAACCGATGGGCATCGAGTTGTTCGAACCATTCCATCGGTTGATCGGACGCGCTTCCGTTCAAGTCAATCATGAGTGGTGCGTCGGGGAAGACCGCACGAATCTCGCGCAGAGCAGGAAGTAGTTCATTAGGAGATGCTTTTAATTTGATTCGTTCGAATCCGTCAGCCAATGCCGTCTCAATGGATTTCATCGTTTGGTTCAGTAAGCCAATTCCGATTGTTCGTCCGCAAGAAACAGAATCTCCTGCGTTCATGTATGACTTGAGTGATTTGTTCGCGCGTGCCGCTTCAATCTCCCAGAGTGCACTTTCCCACATCGCCTTTGCCATTCGCTGACCGATGATGGACGAGACCAAGTTCGGAAACACGTCCGTCGTGACTGTCTCCCTTTTCAGTAAATCGAGAATGAGTTTAGACGTATCCACCATGGATTGGGTTGTTTCTTCCGTGTACCAAGGTGTCTCAAAAGCGACACCTTCACCGTATCCAACGATACCGTCTACGGTCTCTAGGCGGAGGATAAGCGTTCGTCTGACGGATAAGACGGCGTGTGCCGTCACGATTGGGTGTTTAAACGTCAAGGGAACAATGGAAAGGTCAGCACGTTTAATCATGGCAGTAACTCCTTTAAGCGATGGCGCATTAGTTTTCCGTTCGCGTTTCGTGGTAGTTCCTGTGCGTGATAAATCGCAATCGGGTGTTTATATCTAGCTAACTGGGAATCGAGAACTGCCTTCATCTCTGCGGGGTCATAGGAGCCGACGACGAAGGCGAGCGGGACCTCTCCCCAGGTCGGATGCGATTGTTTTGTGACTCCGACATCTTGAACGCCGGCACATCGTAACATCACGGCCTCGATTTCGGCCGGATATACATTTTCACCACCTGAAAGAATGAGGTCGCTTCGGCGATCGTGTACATATAAATAGCCATCCTTCATCGTGCCGAGGTCGCCCGTTTTCCAGTAACCGTCTGATGTCCAGACGTCTGATTCAGGTTGTTCGAAGTATCCGCTCGTCACCGTCGGACCTTTTACCTCAATCTCGCCGTCCATATTGATTCGAATACTAGTTGGGGCGATTGCCTGACCGCTCGAACCGATATGCGAGAGTGCTTCGCTCGGAAGCAACGTGGCGACTTGAGAGCACGTCTCCGTCATCCCATATGTCTGGGCGATTGGTAGTTGCCGTCGTTCTGCTTCTTCTAGTAATGAGCGAGGGACTGGTCCACCTCCGACGAGTAATGTGCGAAGCTGGTGTTTCTCTAAGCCGGTATCGAGCAGTCGCTGCAGCATAATCGAGACGAGCGACAGTTGGGTGATTCCTTCTGTTTCGATGATATGAAGTGTTCGATCGACATCAAAACGTGGCTCGACATAGAGCGTCGAACCGATGATAGCACTCCGATACACTTGAGAGAGTCCGCTCATATGAAAGAGTGGGGTCACCGCGAGCATATGGTCTGTTGCTCGATAGTCCAGATGTGCTTCAGCGGCCCGCGCACTAGCGAGATGATTCCCGTACGTCTGCTTTACCGCTTTAGCCCGCCCCGTCGTACCGGAAGTGAACATAAGAGACATGGTTTCATCTCCTTTCCACTCATGTGTCACGGTGAAACATGAAGTGGCCCGATGTGTGATCAGAAGTTGGGTGACGGACAAATCGATTTCTTCGTCTACGAGAAGGAGGTCCACTTTCGCTGTTTGTAACTGAATACGTACTTCCTCCTCGGTTAGCCGTGTATTCAACGGGACCAATACTTTACCGAGCAGATGCACCGCGTGGATGGCGATGACATAGTCTTTGCTGTTTTTAGCGAATATGCCAATCCGTTCGGCAGTAGATGTCTCTTCATGGATGAATTGGGCAAGTTGAAGGCTCTCGGTACGTAACGATTCCCACGTCAGTCGATCTTCAGACGTCACGAGTGCGAGGTGTGACGCCGGGTGTTTACGAATCCATTCATACATATCAGTCACCTCCAAAAAAAGAGTAGCGACATCGCTACTCTCTCAAAAAATTAAGGGAAACGTGGGAATTGACCGAAGTCAGGATCACGTTTTTCTTTGAACGCGTCGCGTCCTTCTTTTGCTTCATCTGTTGTGTAGTAGAGAAGCGTTGCGTCTCCAGCGAGTTGCTGAAGTCCAGCAAGACCGTCTGTATCTGCGTTCATCGCTGCTTTCAAGAAGCGAAGTGCAGTCGGTGAGTGTTGTAAGATTTCTTGGCACCATTTGACTGTTTCTGCTTCGAGTTGCTCGAGTGGGACGACCGTGTTGACGAGGCCCATCTCGAGTGCTTCTTGTGCATCATATTGACGGCAAAGATACCAGATTTCACGAGCTTTCTTATGACCGATGATGCGAGCTAAGTAACCAGAACCATATCCTGCATCGAACGAACCGACTTTAGGACCTGTTTGTCCGAAGCGAGCGTTGTCCGCTGCAATGGTCAAGTCACAGACGACGTGAAGGACATGTCCTCCGCCAATTGCGAAACCTGCGACCATGGCGATGACCGGTTTTGGAATGACGCGAATCAAGCGTTGAAGGTCGAGGACGTTCAAGCGTGGGATTTCATCTTCTCCGACGTATCCGCCGTGTCCACGAACTTTTTGGTCTCCACCTGAACAGAATGCCTTTTCGCCTTCACCTGTCAAGATGATGACGCCGACTTCTTTATCGTCACGAGCGCGTGCGAATGCATCAATCAATTCATTGACCGTCAACGGACGGAACGCGTTGCGCACCTCTGGACGGTTGATCGTAATTTTGGCAATTCCGTTCCACGTTTCATATTTAATGTCTTCATACGTACGGACCGATGTCCAGTTCGCTACTGATTCCATTTTAAATACCCCCTAAAATCAATTTCTTTATTATTGTACCAAACTCTGATGCATTCTCGATATGAGGAGCATGCCCTGCATTTGAAATTTCGTAGATTTTAAAATCGGGTCGTTCTTCCTGGATGTTTCGTGCAATCGCTTTAAACTTGAGATCTTCTGCTCCGACAATCAAGTCAGTGCGTGGTAGATGGTGTAGCTTTCCCCATAACGAGGGCATATGACCCGTTCCGATGGCCCGCAAACTGTCTGCAAGAGCAACGGGATGTTGTGCGAGTCGGTCCTGTCTGAGCGAACGCTTCATCTCTTCTGTTTGTCTCCAAAGCGGAAGGTTCTCCCATCGCTTGACGAAAGCAACAAGTCCTTCGGTTTCGATAAAGTGAGCCAATTCTGCGTCTTGGCGTCGACGTGAGGTCCGCTCTTTAGAGGATAAAAGACCAGGAGTCGTACTGATCCCGATGACATGTTCGACGCGCTTGTCACATGCGGCGAGCGTCAATGCGATTCTCCCACCGAGTGAATAGCCAACGACTGTCCAAGGGCGGTCGTCCGTATCCAGTAAGTGGGACAAATCCTTAATTTGTTGACTCATCGTCGAACGATTGACGGAAGGGTATTCAGTTGCACCATGTTGAAGGAGCGATGGTGACACGAGGCGAATCGGTAACGCAGGGAGCGAATCGACCCAATGGGCGTTTCCGGTGAATCCATGTAAAAATAATACCGGTCTTCCCTCACCGCGATGAATCACTTCATAACGGACGCCACGCAAGTCGATGTTCATGACTCATTCTCCGTAGTGAGACGATCGCAGACAGATTTGGTCCAATCCCGATGAGCCATCACATTCTCCTCGCGATTCGATGGGAATTCAATCAGGTGGATGCCGTCTTCGATTGCTTCTTGAATTTGATCAGGTCGTTCAATCAGACGATAGGACAAGCCATATGTCTCAGCGAAGCCACGGATGTTTAAAGCGAGCGGTGTCCCGAACAAATCTTCGAATAATTGCGTGTCGACTGAAGCTTGCGGGAGGAAGGAGAAGATCCCTCCACCGTTATTGTTTGCAATCACAATGGAAAATTTTCCGGGATGATGTTTTAACAGTTGCAAGGCATTGCTATCATGATAGAACGCTAAATCACCAATCAATAGAGCACCGTGAGACGTATCATAGCTGTTTCCGAGTGCACTGGATAACACACCATCAATCCCGTTTGCGCCTCGGTTGGCGAGAACGTGTTTGTTCGTGCCGGCAGAAAGTGTCGTATCCACATCTCGAATCGGCATGCTGTTACTGACGAATAGACGCTCTATCGATGTATCGAGCAATCGTTTCGTCAATGCCGCTTCACCTTGAAGTGACGATTTTGCAGACTCGGCAATCTCTTCAAAAAAGCGTAAGCGCTCAAGATACCGAGGTTCGTTTGCGGATGCGATGAGCGGTAGAAAATCGAGTGCGTCTCCGTAACAGATGGTGGCACGGCTACTTGGGTCGCGATAAGACCCTGGCTCATCGATGACGAGTTGGTCCGCCATGCCCATCCATTGATTGAATCGCTTTGAAACAGGTGCAGCCCCGAAACGGACGAACACCTCAGGCAGCCAATCGGCTCGATGCTCACTTGCGAGCCAAGTGTCATAGTTGGTCAAGACGTCGTCGAAACGTCGCATGCCGCTAAGAGGATCGGCAAAGATCGGGATCTGTCGTTCGGAAGCAAATTCAACAATGGGCTTTTGCCAAGATGTCGGGGTGTAAGGTCCGACGACGAAGGCAAGCTGTTTGTGACTCGTCCGTTCTGAGAAAATGTCTTTGTCTGCCTGTGTCGGCCGAATACGCTGTCGTTCTGGCAAGACAGGATCAGCCTTCAATATCTGTTTCAATGACTCGAGATCTGGAAGAAGAGGTTCCCGGAACGGTACATTCAAATGAACGGGTCCCATCGGTGCTTGCATCGCTAGAGTCGTGAAGCGGGTAATCGTTTGTTGCATGAACGATAACGTTGTTTCTTCAGGAACGGGCAAATCAACGCTCGTCTTCACTTGTTCCCCGTAGAGCCGGACTTGATTGATTGCTTGTGGTGCCCCGACATTCCGCAATTCATGTGGTCGGTCGGTCGTCAGTACGACGAGTGGCAACTGTGATATGAACGCTTCCGTCACAGCCGAGTAGTAGTTTGTCGCAGCAGTCCCACTCGTGCAGATCAATGCGACGGGACGAATGGTTGCTGTGGAACGTGTCAATCCGAGCGCAAAAAATCCGGCAGAACGCTCGTCGACGATAATATGATGACGGATATGTGGATGTAGATAAGCCGCCATCGCGAGTGGAGTCGAACGAGAGCCTGGACTGATGACGACATCCGTCACGCCGGATTCTACAAGTCGATTCACCATGGATGCTACCCAATCGGTCAACATCTTATTCATGTAGGGTGCCTCCTTAATCGTGCGAATCAAACTGCAGAGCTTGTTTGATTGGACTCATTTTCATTTCAGTTTCTTCGAGCTCTTGCTCGAGCGCAGAGTCTTTGACGATGCCGCATCCTGCATAGAGTGCGACGAATTGATGCTGAACGAGTGCTGAACGAATCGCGACGACAAATTCGCCATCACCTTCGTTGTCAATCCAACCAAATGGAGAACCATACCATCCGCGGTCGAACCGTTCAATTTCACGAAGCAATTGGACCGATGTCCGCTTCGGTGAGCCACCAAGTGCTGGTGTTGGGTGTAATGATTCTGCTAACGACAGCAACGAGGCGTTAGTTTCAAGTGTCACCTGGATTGGAGTATGCAAGTGGAACACCGAGCGATTCGCCAAAATTTGTGGAGTTTCGTTCGTTAGAATTGGTGCGGTGTACGGTGTCAATGCTTGTTTTATATCTTTTACGACAATTTGATGTTCTTCGCGATTTTTTGCATCGTTCAGCAACTGTTCCTTCGCGAGGTCGCTTTCAATTTCTGTGTCAGGACGCTTGATTGTGCCGGCGATGGCCGCAGTATGCAGTTGCATACCTTCTTTTTGTATTAGTCGTTCGGGTGTCGCGCCAAAGAAACCGATGTCACGTTTTGGTTGGTATAAGTAGATGTAACTTGATTCTTGATGGTCTGCCAAATGCTTCAAGCTCTTACTGAATGGGAACGCATCATCGGAACGCTGATAGATTTCTTCGCGCGCGATCACGATTTTTTCGACCCGTTCTTCTTCAATCAACTGTTTCGCCTGTTGGAAACTCGACTTGAAGTGATCGATGCCATCCTTCACTTTCGAATAGGACGGTGTCGCTTCCTTTGTCGGATGAAGTGAACTGAACTGGGCCAACTGATCCGCCAACTGAATCAAGTACTGTTCAACCGACTGCTTTGAAGAAACGAGGGTGGCGACTGTCAACGTATATCGGTTTTTATAACGACGGTATAAAAATTTTGGGACGACGAGAGATGCCTCCCCAAAGGCATCCCACATACTTTTTTGTGGACGCATGAAAGTGTCAAATGAAAATCCGGCGAATGCATAGATTTTGGCATCAACGTCTCGTCGGTGTAAACTCCAATCGTACTGCAAGCGTTGAAACCGTTCTGGTCCAGAAGCACTTAAGACAAGCGCATCTCCGCAACCGAGCATCTCAAGCGTGCGGTCCGGTGTCATGAAATAGTAGTGGGACGTATCGGTGTTCTGAATGATTTCAAAAGCATCGAACGCTGTAATTTCCCAGGTGTATGAAGCGAGGACTGGACGTTGCCAAGCTCGCGCTCGTTTATGGGCTTGTTCAATTCGTTGTTTTATGTGTGTTTGAGTATCTGGCATAAAATAAAAGCCTCCTCAATCCGATAGAATTCTCACTTTTTAGTGTATCATGAGTTTGCAATCGACCTGCCTATGAAATGCTCGGAAAATTATTCGGAAAATGAGATTGTAGGCTGGCGTTGACAGATTTTTTCCTCGAGACGTAAACTAACGAAGGGAGGGAAGTAAATGAAACAGAAATCAAAAGGGGCATATTGGCGAATGATTCGCCCGCACACCCTGACAGCAAGCTTTATTCCGGTCTTGCTCGGGACGTTCATCGTCCTCAATCAAACCGAGCTGAAGTGGGGACTTTTTCTTGCGATGTTAGTGGCGTCTGTCCTCATTCAAATCGCAACGAACTTATTTAACGAGTATTATGATTATAAACGTGGGCTCGATCATGAAGGATCAATCGGGATTGGTGGCTCAATCGTTCGTGATGGATTTACACCGAAACAGGTATTGACGATTGCCCTTAGCATGTATGCTGTCTCAGCGTTACTCGGGTTATATATTGCCGCATCCACGAGCTGGCATTTGCTATGGATTGGTGCGTTGTCCATGCTCGTCGGCTACTTGTATACCGGTGGCCCATTGCCGATCGCCTATACACCGTTCGGGGAGCTCGTCGCAGGTCTATTCATGGGCTATGTCATTATTGGAATCGCTGGTTTCATCCAAATTAATACGGTGACGACGGAGTTATTACTCGTATCGTTTCCGATGGCATTATTAATCGGTGCGATCTTGCTTGCGAATAATATTCGTGACTTAGATAACGATAAAGAGAATGGTCGAAAAACGATTGCTTGTTTAGTCGGTCATCGACGTGCGGTGTATGTACTTGCGATGTTCTTTATCGCCGCATTAGTCGGCATCATCGTCGCCGTAGTGTATTATGGAGTCACACCGTGGGTCTTACTTTCACTATTTACAGTGCCGGTCATGATTCAGGCGATTAAACAGTTTTGGCCAAAAGCAGAACCAGCTGCATTGATGCCTGCTATGGCGATGACAGCGAAAGTGAATACGTTATTCGGGGCGTGGATGGTCGTTGGACTGATTGTGTCGAGGTTTGTGATGTGAGAAAAGGGGAGGCGTTAACGTGTCAGTCGTAAAGGAAATGCTTGAATTTAACAAACGTTTCGTAGAGGAGAAGCAGTACGAACCGTTCGTGTCCGATAAGTTTCCGGATAAGAAAATTGTGATTTTAACGTGTATGGATACACGTTTGACGGAGCTGTTACCTCAAGCGTTAGGACTTAAGAACGGAGACGCTAAAATTATTAAAAACGCCGGTGCTGTCCTGTCACATCCATTCGGTTCGGCCATGCGTTCGATTTTGGTGGCCCTCTACGCACTAGGAGCGGAAGAAGTCGTTGTGGTCGGACACTATGATTGTGGAATGGCAGCGATTGAACCGTCTGTCGTGATTGAAGAAATGGAACGTCGGGGAATCGACCCTCAAACTTTGAAAATGCTAAAATCGTCAGGAATGGATTTAGAACAATGGTTACATGGCTTTGATTCAGTAGAGGAAAATGTCGTTCATTCCATCAATTTAATCAACAATCATCCTTTGTTACCACCAGGCACGAATGTCCATGGATTTGTGATCGACCCGGCAACGGGACGTCTTGATCCAATAGAAGCATAAGAAAGGAGCGCGTTCATTTTGTGAACGTGCTCCTTTTGTATTAGCCATACGTGTTAGTGGGGATATCATCGTAGTCATCTTCTTGTTGTTTCTGTTTTACTTTCTTTTTGTTCTTCTTGAAATCACGTTCGTATTCTTGTTCGCTTGGCGTTTTAAAGAAACGCATCCACGTCGCGTTGATCTCAGAACCGATAAGGATGATTATTCCAGTTAATTGCAACCATAGCAAGGTGACGATGATTCCGCCGAGCGATCCGTAAGTTGAATCGTAGCTCCCGAAATTTGAGACGTACAAGCTGAATCCTAATGACACGAGTTGCCAACCGATGACACCAAAGATGGCCCCAGGAATCGTACTTTTCCAAAACACGTGCTGCTGCGGTGATATTTTATAAAAAATTGAAAGCGTCAAAATTAAGACAACCGTTGTCAAGACGTATCGGAATACGTTGATCATCAACTCTTCAGCGCCGGTGATGTTCACTGGCAAATATTCGGTGACAAACGTGATAATTTGTGACCCGAATACGTTCGAAAGAATGAGCAACAACATCCCGATTCCAAGTAAGACTGTTAATCCGAGCGCTAAGCCTTTTTTGACAAAAAAGTTACGTTCATTGTCTTCACCATAAGCGTGTAGTGCTGTCGTCACGAGACGGTCGACACCTTTTGAGGCAGACCAAATCGCTAAAATTGCACCGATAGATAACAGACCGCCTCTCGGTTCGCCAATCGCTTCAAAAATCCCGGTCAAAAAATCAGAAGCGGCTGAACCGGGAGCTAAATCATTCAATTGATTTTGGAACGTGTCTTGTGAGATATCGAAAAATGATAAGAGTGCCAAAATAAAGATAATCCCCGGGAAGATGGATAAAAACCAAAAGAATGCGAGAGTTGCCCCGTAATCTTGTACATCGTGTTCTTTAAAGCGTCGAAATAATTCTTTTCCAAACGAGAACCAATTCTTCTTTTCCTTTACTTCTGTCATCGCCATCATGAAACCCTCCTGAAACAATCATTAGTGAACGTTTCCCGAAATTGCTTAAAGGTACACTTGATTATGCCTCAGACAACGTCAAATCGTAAAAACGTGTCTCTTGTGAGGCTAATTTTTCAGCGAGCGATGGGGGACGAATCGGAAGATGGGGTAATGCTGATCGTTTGATCCACATAGGGGTATATGATCCATTTGTTTGTTCTTCTTGAAACTCTTCACCTGTTCCGGTACCAAATTCGCCACCTGTCATTTTCGCCCAATAGTAAGGATTTAACTCGTTATTGAATGCGACGTAGGCAGCCACACCTTCTAATTCTACATGGACGCCGAGCTCTTCAAATGCTTCGCGAACGGCAGTTTCTTCTGTTGTATGACCGTATTCGACTCCGCCACCAGGGAAGACGTAATAAAGCACGTCTTCCTTTTCACGTCGAATCAAAGCTACTTCATCTTGATCATTTATTAAAATGATCGCGCTTCTTAATTTCGTTCGAACCACTGAGATCGTTCCTTTCATTCCTATAATTTTGCACAAAACGCATCGACGATTCGCCGATGCGTTCAACTCATTCTTGCGTAGGTTGTTCTAATGATGCGTACATATCTTGTGTCAATCCATTCTCATGTGACGCGATAACTTTTCCGGCGATACGCATCCCTAGTCGAAGTGCATCTTCGATAGAGTGGCGCTTCATGAGTTCAGAGATGACAGCGGAGAAGAATGAATCACCGGCACCGGTAGAGTCGGCGACTTTCACTTTCGTCGTCGGGACGTGACCTTGTTCATTCGTGCGGAGATCGACGTAAACGGCACCAAGTTCGCTCATCGTGACAATTGTCAATGGGGCACCTTTCATGGCGAGTACTTCAGCGACACGCAGGGCATCATCCACGGTGACGATTGACATATCAGATAAGATTTCTGCTTCTTCCCGACTACAGATGAACCCCGTAAACCCTTGGAGTAAATGACGGTTTCGTTCAATGACAGAAAGGTGGCCGCACACGCCGTACAGCGGCAAATCCATAACGCGACATAGTTCAATCGTCTCGTTTAGTACGTTGACCGACAAGTCTAAGTCGATTGCGACCGCATCGCTCTCTTCAAAGACGGTATCGATTTGTCGTAAAATAGCTTTTTCCATTCGCGCTTCGTCAGGTTGCTTTGAAATCGACGTTTGGAGGTCGCCGTTGTTATCCATAACGGCGAGCCACATCCCCATGCCGTTATCTTCGAGCATATCAACCCCATCGACGTTTACGTTCAAACAACGTAATTCCTCGAGGACACCGACGCCGATTTGATCGTTCGTAACGGTTGAGACGAAACGAACATCATTGCCGAGTACTCCTAAGTTTTGCGCAACGTTGCGACCTGTTCCACCATTAGAGAAAGTGATGTCGCCGACGTTCTTCGCATCTTTATGGAGCGGTGCGAAGGAAGTCCCTTTAATATCGACAAATACCTTGCCGATGACTGCAATCGTATTCATATTTTGTACCACCTTTAGCCAATCTTTCGATCTAATTCAGTCTTTTAGACATATTGTTTCAATTATAACGAAATCGACATATTGTTTCAATCATCGTTTTCATTTGTCGAATTGGTCACTCCCATGTTGACGTGAGGAGTCGAAGCCCGTTCAAAATGACAAGGATGGTAGAGCCTTCATGTCCTACGACAGCGAACGGCATGATGAGTAGTTCGAAAATGTTCGTTGCGATCAAGATGAGGATGACACCGAGTGCGAAGACGACGTTTTGTAAGACGATCCGATTCAACTTCCGCGATTGACGAATGGCGTCGCTCAATCGGACGAGGTCATTTTTCATTAAAACGACATCTGCCGTTTCTAGTGCGGCATCCGTTCCTTCGCCCATTGCGATTCCGACGTCGGCTGTCGCAAGGGCGGGGGCATCGTTGATCCCATCGCCAATCATCCCGATTGCCCCATATTCTTCACGTAACGTCTTAATCTGCGAAACCTTCTCTTCCGGTAAACATTCGGCGACGTAGCGTGTCAATCCGGCTTCGTTCGCGATGGCACGAGCGGTCGCTTCATTGTCACCGGTAATCATGATGGTGGCGATGCCTAGGTCATTCAGTCGCTGAATCGCTACTTTCGCCTCATGTCGTAGCGTGTCACGTAAGGCGTAGGCACCGATTGTACGCGAGTCGTCACTGATGAAAACGAGCGTGTGACCAGCTTCTTTCAAACGTTCTACATCCTCTTTAAAGAAATCACCGCTTCGATCAGCGAACTTCTGTTTACCGACGCGATAAGCGACTCCGTCAATCGTCGCTTCAATCCCCGATCCTGTGACATCTTTGAAATCCATCATGTCTCCGGTGTATCTCCCGGTATATGAAACGAGCGCTTCGGCGAGAGGGTGCATCGAATGTTCTTCAATCAAACTGACGATTCGGTTGACATCGTCTTCATGTAACTCTTGTGTGATAAGTACTTCTTGTACGACCGGCTTCCCGATTGTAAGTGTGCCGGTCTTGTCAAAAGCGATTGCTTTTAGGCGTCCCATATTTTCGATGTGGGCGCCACCCTTAAAGAGAATACCGTGTTTTGCGGAAGAGGCGATGGCAGCCAACGCAGCAGGTGTGATGGCGGCGACGAGCGCACAAGGAGAGGCGACGACGAGAAGGATCATGCCGCGATAGATGCTCGTTTCAAGAGACCACGACGTAAAGAACGGTCCAAGTAGGATGATGGCCGTGACGGAGATGAGCACGATTTGAACATACCGTCCTTCATAACGATCGATGAACTGAGCGGATGGTGATTTTTCTTCCTGTGCTTGTTGAACCATTTGGATGATTTTTTGGAACAACGTTTCGGTCGCAAGTTTTGTCACTTCAATCGTTAGCACGCCATTCAAGTTGACGCTTGACCCGAATACGTCTTCTCCGATTTGGCGATCAACAGGGACGGACTCTCCTGTGATGGCGGCTTCTTCCACCGAAGCACTTCCTTTGACGATTTTTCCGTCGACAGGGATACGTTCCCCTGGGCGGACGTAAATAAGGTCACCGACTTTCAAGTCATCAATATGAACAACTTCAAGTTTCTCAGGAGTTGTCAGGCGGGTTGCTTGTTCAGGTTGGAGTTCCATTAAAGATTCGAGCGCACGTTCGTTTTTGTTCATTGTGTATGTTTCGAGCGCACCGGATAAGGCGAAAATGAAGATGAGAATCGCGCCTTCCATCCAATATCCAATCGATGCGGCCCCGATGGCGGCGATGATCATTAAGAGTTCTACATTAAGAGATTTCGTTTCAATGGTGTCCGAAATCCCTTCTTTTGCTTTCGCGTATCCCCCGATGAAAAAGGCGGATAAATAAAGCGAGACGTGAATCCAAGGGGCTCCTTCTTGTGTTTCGGTGATATAAGCGAGTACAATCAATACACCGCTAATGAGCGCCATAATCAATTCGATATGTTCGTACCAGTTAGCCCGTTTGAAAACGTGGCTTTTTTCGTGTGTAACAGATGGAGCGTTCATGTAATCCCTTCTTTCTAATTGAGAATAAATCTCGATTAAATGATAATGGTTGAAGATGATTATCATCATCAACTGGCTTTGAATTAACGATTTAATCCATGTTAACCTTTTTTTAATTTATAATAATTATTATCTAGGTTTATTTTATCATGCTTATCATCTGCCAACAAATAAAAAGATTAAGGAGTTTTTGTGTCATGCAAAATATATTTCAGCGCCCATGGACGGTGGCGTTATTAGCAATCTTCAACACCCTGTTATGGGGGAGTGCATTTCCATTCATCAAACTGAGTTATGAGAAGTTGGACATTCAGTCGAATGAGTATGGTCAACAACTATTGTTCGCAGGCGAACGCTTTTTACTAGCCGGACTTTTGCTGCTCATCATCAGTCAGACTGTCTTGAAACGGTCGGTTCGATTGACGCGTGAAAAGGTTAAAGCGTATGCGCACCTGGGATCATACTTGACGTTTCTACAATATTTGTTCTTCTATATCGGACTCTCTCTTTCGACTGGCGTGCAAGGATCGATTATTGCCGGGTCGACATCGTTCTTCCAAATGGCACTTGCCCATATCCGTTATGAGGATGATAAGTTGAATCGGTTGAAGGGGCTGGCTTTGACGTTTGGTTTTTCTGGAATTGTCATCGCAAACTGGCCGGCAACCGGTTCGGAGTTTGGTTTTGGATTAGGGGAGATTTTACTCATTTTGGCGATGGTGTCGGGTGCGTTCGGGAACTTGATTGCGAAGGATTACTCGAAAACATATGACGTTGCCCCGATGACGGCTTGGGCGATGGTGATCGGTTCAGTTGGATTGCTCGTCATCGGTTATTTGTTAGACCCAAGTGGAATCTCCATGCCGTACACCGGACAGACGATTGCGTTTCTGTTTTACTTGGCGATGTTATCAGCAATCGGTTTTACATTGTGGAACACGTTAATGAAATACAATCCGGTCAGTCGGATTTCACTCTATATCTTCTTAGTTCCCTTATTTGGCGTGATTTTGTCTGGGATTTTGCTTGGAGAATCGATTCCTTGGAATGCGGTTGTTGGACTTTTGTTTGTCATCGCGGGTATTTATTTATCCACTTACTTTCAAGGGAGACGGATGAGAAACATACAGTAAGTAATTGAAGATGAGACAGAGTTGACGGAATTGAAATCACATGACAAAATATATTAAAAATTCTGAATATTAAAGTTCAAAAATCGGTCTTCGTTTGTAAAGACTTGCGTGCGCAATCATTCAAAGGGAGGATGAGAAACAATGACTAGGAATCGAATCGTTCGAAACATTCTCATCTCGCGTCAACCGAAAGATGAGTACGTCAAGTACGTGATGAAGTGCGTGAGTCAAAGTTTAAAGGAAAGTCACGGTCCAGTGGCGACCCGCGCGACGAGACAAGGAGACGATATTCAGACGAGATGGCAGTTTGATGACCGTGTCGTAGAGGTGACGCTGAAATCAGATGTCCTCGCTTCGCTAGATACGGAACCGTTCGCGCTAGACGAAGTGTTCATCCGGGCTCTACAGTTGAACGACGATGAAATGGAACGAGTAGTGGAATAAAACAGAGGCAGGTGGTTCATGGGAACCATCTGCCTCTGTTTATATGTCGATTGGTTTGGTGGTCGACGTAAAGAGTCGAAGCGCCAGAATACCGAGAATCACGGCATACATAAAGAAATAGACCTCTTTCGGTAAAGACAACCAGAAGGCACCGATCATCGGACCTGAAATCGAACCGATGCTGAATGAAATACTGTACAGCATGTTTCCGGTCGGGAGCAATGAACGGGGAAGTACCTCTGTCATGTGCGCTAAACCGAGTGAATACGTCGACCCTAAACCTGCACCAGCAAGCGCGAATAAGATGAGTAATCCGATGTAGTGGTCGACGACGATGTTTGCCAAGGCGAACACGACTGAGCCGAACGTCAGCACGATTTGTAAGATGCGTTTCTTACCGTACAAGTCTGCGAGACGACCAAGAGGAAGCTGAACGACAATCGACATGACGATGAACGTCGTGATGAGTGTACTCGTTTCCGTCAAACTCATCCCATTTCGTGAAGTGAAGATTGGGAAGTTTGCGTTTAAACTCGCTTCGAGGAAACCGTATGTAAAGGCAGGTAGAAGCGTGTATCCCGCACCGACGAGAATCAGTCGAATTCGTCCTTTCGAGTCGGTCTTCACTTTTTCAACCTCCGGAAACTCATTCTCGACTTTAAAGACGAGCATCAACGAAGCGAGGCAGAAGAAGACGATCATCAGAAACGGCAACCAAAACCATACATCAACAAGTGGTGCGAGTAACGGGCCGATGGCAAAACCGAGACTGAATGACATTCCATAATACGCCATCGCTCGACCGAGACTTCGCTTTTCGCTAGCTGAGGTCACCCACACTTGTGACCCGTAGTGGAGGGCGGAATCTCCGAATCCGATGAAAAATCGCATTATTGCCCAAACGAGCAAGGATGGCCAAATCGGCAAAACGAAGGTCGCGAATGCCGTCAATACGATGCCGAGGACGATAGTCGGTCGGAACCCGTATTTTCGGACGAATCGCTCCAAAAGAGGCGCAGAGACGATCACACCGATGTAAAGCATTGTCGCGTTCATTCCGTTTACCCAGGCTGGGGCCCCATCCCGTTCAATCAGCGTGGATAAAAGAGGGATGAGTGCGCCTTGAATCAAACCAGATATAAAGACGATTAATAATAAAATCATAAAACGAAAGCGGAGCATGAATTCACCTCATGAAATCAAAGTAAAAAGCCGAGAGGGTTCTCAGCTTTTCGTGTCGTCAATCGGTTGTGGAGAGTGATTCAAATGGAGTAATTCATCATCCCAACTACCTTGACTGAACATTTCATCATGCTCTACTTTGTCTGAAACGAATGCGGCTGTCAATAAAATACTGAGTGTGCCAGCGAAGATTACGATGGCCATAACTGTAATGATGAACACATAAATAGCTGTCATCTATACACACCTCGATTCGTTTAATATACAGAATATTTCCCGAATTGAAATATTTAAAACGAGGTAGCTTTTCTAGATTGGAAATCAATCGTTGGATAATAGGCTTGTTTGACGAGTGCGTTCGGTCCGAGACATTTGACGGCTGGGCAATGACAAGACAGTGTGGCGTTCAATTGGCTGTTTGTCCATGCATTGTACGCTTCCTGGAATGACGTATCATAGACGGTACCAAGAGTACCAAGCTCGTCACCGAAGTCGGTCACGATGATCTGTCCGTCAAAGATATTCGTGTTAAGGCGTGAACGACCATCTGGGTCATTTCGGACGGTCACGTTTTTTGTTTCATGAAGTCGCTTCAATAGAGCACGGTCTTCAGGTAGGTCAGAACATGCATAGAATGGCAACGTCCCAAACAACATCCAGACGTTCTCGTCACGGACGTCGAGTAAGTCATGGATGGCTTGTCGCGTATCAGCGAGTGACGCTGATTCAAGTGCGCTAGCCCAGTCTGCGGGGTACATTGGGTGCACCTCATGTCTTTGACAACCGAGTGAGACGATTTCTTCATGAATTTCTTTCAAATGTGGAATCGTCCGTTTGTTGATCATCGTCTCCGCCGACACGATGACTCCTTCTGCCGTTAAGGCGCGGGCGTTGTCTTTCATGGTCTGGAGCATTTTCAAGCGGGCCTCTTCACTCGGTTTCCGGTCCATCATCGCGAATCCGCCTTCGAGGAAATCGGCATCGGTGCCCCAGTTATGCGAAATGTGCAAAACGTCCAAGTAAGGGGTAATAAGATGATAGCGAGATAACGGTAGCGTCAAGTTCGAGTTGATCTGAGTGCGGGCGCCACGTTCTTTCGCATAGCGTAACAGCGGAACGACATAGTTACGGACTGATTTCATCGATAACATCGGTTCACCACCTGTGATGGAGAAGGCGCGTAAATGTTCGATCTCATCCAATCGTTGAATTAACAATTCGAGTGGGACTTCAGGTTCTTCCTTCTGGTCAAGCATATAACCGACCGCACAATGTTCGCAGCGCATATTACACAATTTTGTTGTTGTTACTTCGACGTTGGATAAGACGAGTCGACCATGTTCGACTTGATCGAGATAGGCTTCCCAAGGGTCGAAAGTTGGGGAGATGTTTTGCATGTGGATTCCACCTTTTCATCAAGTTACAAGAAATAGTATGCTATAATAGCAACTCTTTGTCACGAACCAAAGGAGCGATTACAAGATGGGTAAATCACGTACAGATACTGCCGGAAAGATGAACGTCCTAAAATCGAGAACGGAACTGCTATGTCTATCGGTCAACACGCTAGACGAGCATACGACACCTGAAGATTTACATCGCCTGTTAGCCGACATTGATTCGTTGCGCGCTAAAGTGGTGCGTTACGCCAAAGACCTAGAACAATCGTCTCGAAAGGATGAATCAGATTGAAATTAATTATTGGAGATTTTAAAGATGTCACAGTCGACCGACTTGGCATTAATGGAGAGGGCATCGCGACCATCAATCGCATGGTCATTTTCATTCCAAACTTATTACCGGGAGAACGAGCAAAAGTCGAAATCACACGTGTAGAGAAAAATTACGCAGAAGCGCGTGTCGTCAAACGCGACAACGACTCGAAAGACCGTGTTAAAGCACCTTGTCCGATTTACGACGAGTGTGGAGGCTGCCAAATCCAACACATGAGTTCTCGACTGCAGATGGAGTATAAAGAAGAAATCGTTCGAAATGCCTTCCGTCAAAAGACGAAGCTAAACGTGGAAAAATCGGATATTCGTCCGACAATTGGTATGGAAGACCCGTGGTACTATCGAAATAAATCACAATTCCCACTCGGCACACGCCATGGCGAGATTGTCTCAGGACTCTACAAGCCGAACACAAACCATCTCGTGTCGATTGAGCACTGTATGGTCCAACAGCGGGACACAACGAACATCAATAATGCGATTGTCCGTATTTTAAACGAACTCGACATCCCCGTCTATGACGCACGCCGCGACACGGGGTATGCCAGAACCGTCGTCGTTCGTTCCGGATACAACACGAATGACGTACAAGTTGTTCTCGTCGTTGGGCATGAAGATGTCCCGGATTTAGATGAATTGAGTGACCGCATCATGGCATTGCCAAATGTTGTCTCGTTCCATATCAATATCAATTCAAACCGCTCTAGTGTTATTTTTGGTTATCGGACGGTTCACATCGCGGGTCAAGAAAAGATGGATGAGCAACTTGATGACGTCCATTATCACTTGTCACCACGCGCATTCTTCCAGTTGAATCCGGCACAGACGGAAAAAATGTATCGTGAAGTCGTTGAAGCTGCAGCATTGACGGGTGAAGAACGTGTCATTGATGCGTATGCGGGTGTCGGTTCGATCGGTCTTTGGTTAGCGCCACACGCGAAGGAAATTCGAGGAATGGAAGTTGTACCGGAAGCAGTCGAAGATGCGAACGACCATATGCGTGAGAATGGCTACAGCCACGTCACGTACGTCGAAGGGCGTGCCGAGCATTGGATCCCTCGTTGGGTTAAAGATGGATGGCTCCCAGATGTCGTCGTAGTCGATCCGCCACGGACAGGTATGGATCATCAATTAATCAATTCAATCATTTCATCCAAGGCGAAACGAATTGTTTACGTGTCATGCAACCCGCAGACGCTCGCACGTGATACCGATCAGTTGATGAAGGCCGGATACAAGGTGAATTACGTACAACCGTACGACATGTTCCCTCAGACATCACATGTCGAATCCGTTGTTGTATTCGAGAAGAAGAAAAAGAAAAAATATTGACGAGTCGGTGAAAACACTTGTGAAGTAAGCGTTTTCACGTTATAGTTCAGATGTCAGACTTCTTATCAAATATAGAAGTGGAGGAACATCCAATGATTTCACAAGAACGCGTACAAGAACTCGTGCATAAAGCTATTGAGGCGCGCAAGCGCGCTTATACACCTTATTCAAAATTTAACGTCGGGGCTGTCGTCATCGACGCATCCGGTAATGAGATTACAGGGTGTAACGTTGAAAATGCTTCATACGGTCTATCGATGTGTGCCGAGCGAACAGCGATTTTCAAAGCTGTCTCAGAAGGTAGCGAATCGATCGAGACGGTGGTTGTCGTCGGCGATACAGAAGGGCCGATTTCACCGTGTGGGGCATGCCGCCAAGTCATCGCCGAATTCGCAGGAGAAGAGTTCACGTTGATTCTAGCGAACTTAAATGGTGACACAAAAGTGATGACAAAAGAAGAGATGTTGCCTTACGGATTCTCACCGAATGACTTAACATAAACAAGCTGCGGACAAAGGTCCGCAGCTTGTTTATTTGTCCGTATATTTCTTTTCGCTCACCGAGTCATCTTTTGAGTGACGTTTGTTCTTCTCGTCTTTTACCCGTTCATTTAACTCCTCAACGGGAATCGGATCGACAGTCTGCATGCCGTCCTCGTCAAAAATGCTCTCTTTGTCCGTGTCGACAGCATCTGGGTTATCGAACGGACGCTTCGAGGTTGGTCGTTTCTTTTCCATCCAATCGCCTCCTTCCACCTAAACATTCCACTACATGTAAAGCTGTAAACGTTTTCGTCATGGGTTTTGAGATTATGAAATGGTGGAATGAAGAGTGCATAGTGAAGGAGGGGTTATGATGGACCGGAAAGTATTGACCGGGATTGTATTAGGTGTCGCTGGAGCTGCGCTCGTAGCACCGAAAGTGGCGGCACTACTTTCTCAACGTGAGGCAGAAGACACATGGCAAAAGATGGATGAACGGGAGAGTGTGGACGCGAGTCAGGATGAGGCAGAAGAAGGCCTCACGCAACTAGATTCTAGTCATCGTGCCGAGTGGCAAGCGAACGGATTCCCACAGACGCACGCCGAACGAGAGCGACTGCAACAAGAATCGATTAATCAATATAAAGGCAAAGACATTTAAAAAGGCAGCCCTATGCTGAACTGCCCATAAAAGTTAGATTTTCATGTCTAACTTTTATGGGGGCGGTTCATGCGGGCTGCCTTTTACATATCGAACGTGTCTTCCGGGAGGAGAGGTAAACCGACCGTGACAGTGGTTCCTTTTCCGACTTCTGAACTGAAGTGGAGCGACCCCTCGTGCCGCTCGATGATATGTTTAGCAATGGCCAGACCGAGACCGGTCCCACCATCTTTTCGTGTTCTTGATTTATTGACGCGGTAGAAGCGTTCCGTCAATTTATCTACATCTTCTTTCGGAATGCCCCGACCTTCGTCGCGGATTTCAGTAATCGCATAGTTTGTTTCAGCGAACGATTTCACATGAATTGTTTTGCCCGATTCCGTGTAGCGGAGTGCGTTGTCAAGTAGATTACCGATGACCTGTTCGAGTCGGTCGTGATCGCCAAGGATAATTAAGTCGAAATCTAAGTCCGATTCAATTGTCACACCTTTCGCCCGGGCAATGGGTTCGAGTCGATAGAGGACGTCTTCGAGTACTTGTGAATAGACGACTGGCTCTTTTGTCATCGGATACGAATCTCGCTCTAACTGTGCGAGGTCGAGTAAATCAGTAACAAGTCGTTGAAGCCGGTTCGTCTCGTTCTCGATGATGTCATAATATTGTGCCCTCGTTTGTTCATCCAATGTGTCGTCTTGAAGCATCTCGGTATAACCGCGAATGTATGATAACGGTGTGCGGAGTTCGTGACTGACGTTCGCTAAAAACTCTTTTCGTTGTTCTTCGACGAGTCCGAGCGATTCCGCCATCGAATTGAGCGTATCCGCCAGTTCACCAATCTCGTCATCATAGACAATCGGGATGCGGTGTGAGAAATCGCCCTGCGCATATACTTGAGAGGCACGTTTCATTTGGATGAGCGGCTGAATGATGGTGTCGATGATTTGTTTACCGAATAGGAGCAAGTTCACAATCATGAGGACGAGCAAAAACGTGATCATGAGCCGAATCGGTTGAAACGGTTCGCTGATTTTACTGAGCTCCATGTAAAGGATTAACGCATTATCGAGTTCACCGTCTCGTACGAGGGGGAATGCAGTCATCAAAATGTCAACGTCCTCGGTCGGGTGTTTCCGAGTCACGGAAATTACATACCCGTCTTGTAGCCGCTCGAGATCTTGTTGCCTTAAAAACGTCTTTCCTGAACCGAGTGTATCTTCTCGAACCGAGGAGAGGAACACTTTCGTTTCCGTTAGCTCATTCGTATACGTCATACTGTCTGCAAACGCGTCAGAAAAACCGTCGGCCTTGTAGATGGTGACGAGTTTCTCTCCACGATTGATGAGCAGCTCTTCTTGCGTTTGAATATAGAATTTATCGTACAAATAAAACGTCATAATCAGAAACACGAATGCTGAGAAGAGGCTGGCTGTCCAGATGGTAATCCAAATCCGCTTCCGAATCGTGTATCGTTTCATTCGTTTGCCTCGAATTTATATCCGATGCCCCATACCGTTTGAATGTAACCGCCCGCTTCACCAAGTTTCAGACGTAGTGTCTTAATGTGTGTATCGACTGTACGAAGGTTCCCGTGGTATTCGGTTCCCCAAATTTGATCGAGTAGCTGTTCACGAGAGAATACTTTCTCGTCGTTTGTGATAAACAGGTAAAGCAAATCAAATTCTTTACGTGTCAGGTTGACGGTTTTTCCTTTCACACTGACGGCACGGCCATCGATATCAATTGAGAGAACCCCGATATCAAACGTTGCCTCTTGTTCTTTAGAGAAACTATGAGTGCGACGGAGAGTTGCCTCAATACGAGCGAGTAATTCGCGTGGACTAAACGGCTTCGTGATATAGTCGTCCGCCCCAATTTTTAGTCCGTGAATCCGGTCGAGTTCTTCCGATCGTGCCGTTAACAGAATGATGGGCACGTTCGAAAACTCACGGATGCGCATGCATGCCGTCAAACCATCGAGTTCCGGCATCATGACGTCGAGTAAGACGAGATGGAACGTCTCTTCTTTTAAGCGCTCAATAGCTTCAAGACCGTTTGAGGCGGTGACCGTCTCATACCCCTCTTTTTCTAAATTTGATACAAGTAAATCTCGCATTTGTTCTTCGTCATCAGTTACGAGGATACGAAACATTGATTCTGACATATGTCATTCTCCTTTACAAAACGGTTAACGGGAGATGTGATGAATCCCCCATAGTTCTATCATACCTATCTCTTCGAATTAGAACAGATTTATTCGGCTCCGACAAGTTACCTCCATCAAATCCACACAAAAAAGCCACAAAAAAGCCAATTCTTTGACAGAATTGGCTCAGGCTTCGAGTTGCGTTTCGTAAGGAACTTCGTATTCTGGGACATGAAGGGTATGCGAGTAAAGTTGGAAACTCGACTTGGATACTTCATAAAGGACGTATTCGGCGTCACCCTGATTGATTTCTGCAAGCAGTTCTGAACGAATCTCATTCGCGCAAAACGCGTAGGGAAGCTTTTCTGCTGCGGCAATCGAGCGTTCATTCGATTTACGGATTTTTAAAAACACACTTTCCATGTCAAGTTCGAAGAAGAGTTCCGAGAAGAACGACTCTTTCGCGACTTGATTATAACCTTTGCCATGATATGGCTTGCCAAGCCATGTACCAAGAAACCCGTAGCCGGATTCGACGTCGAACAAGCTGATTGTCCCAATTGGGGTACCATACTCGTTCGTGATGGTACGTGAGATGATATTTCCTTGCTCTTCTAGCTCGATGATTTGCTTCGTGCTAAATAAAAACTCGTCAAAGTGGACCGTCTTTTGACGGACATACGGAAAGACATCTGGGTGTTGCATCAGTTCGAACAACTCCGCGCAGTCGGTGAGCTCACGAAATTTGAGCACCTTTACATTCCTCCTCCTATTTCAGACCGCTGAAGAATAGTCGTAACGAAAGCATACTTCTGGCTTCGCTGTTCGAACCGCCTTGGCTGCTTTATAAAGTTACAAGATAAATTTTATATAGTATTTTTAAAAAAGCAAGTAAATTATGCGTAAAAACGCTTATGAAAAATAATGAAAATTATTCGACCTCATGATGCGTTTCGGCACGCTCCGTTTTGTAGACGACTTCGCCGTTTACAATCGTCATAATCGGCTTCGCCAAGTAGTCGAGGGGGAAGTGATTCCACAGCACGAGATCGGCGTCTTTCCCGACTTCTAGTGAGCCGATGCGGTCGTCAACACCTAATGATTCAGCAGGATTGATGGTGATTCCTCGTAAAGCGACATCAACCGGTAAGCCTTCACGAGCCGCAAGTCCTGCGCATAAATTTAAGTATTGAACAGGCGTGTACGGATGATCGGTCGTAATCGAAACGATCATGCCATGTTCATGTAGAACACGATACGTCTCCCACGTCTTATTTTGGAGCTCGATTTTCGATTTTCGAGTGAACGTCGGTCCGACGGTGACGTGTTTCACACCGAGTTCCTTTAACTTTTTAGCGACGAGGTGACCTTCCGTACAATGCTCGATTCGAAAGTCGAGGTCAAACTCTTTTGCGAAACGTACGACAGATAGGATATCGTCGGCTCGGTGTGCATGAACACGAATTGGCATTTCACGATTGAGAGCGAGTTGAATCATCTGACTGCCGAAAGTTCCAATCGTCTTGGTCGACCCGACCGTGCGGAACGCTTCACGAAGCAATCCCATAATACCCATTCGTGTTAAGTCCCCCGTTTTTCCCATACTATGAATCCGTTTTGGGTTTTCACCGAGCGCCATCTTCAGTCCGGCATGACGTCGGACAATCATGTCATCAATATAGCGACCATGCGTTTTGATGACGCTTGTCACACCACCGATGACGTTCATGCTACCTGGCATGACCTGTACGGCAGTCACCCCTGCCATCAGCGCTTCCTGAAAACCTTCATCCAGGGGATAAACACCATCAATCGCACGGGCATGAGGAGTCATCGATTCTACTGTTTCATTAGCGTCGTTTCCAACGGACCCGGTCCCTTCATCATATAAGCCAAGATGGGTATGGGCATCGATGAAACCAGGGAATAAGAAGTTTCCTTCCGCCTCGATGACGTTCTCATCGTCAAGTGGCTCAAGCAATTCAGCCATTTCGATGATTTTGCCGTCTCGAACACGAAGGTCTCCGTAAAAGTGAGGTGCGGTAATCGGATAAACATGGGCATTTCGAATAAGTAAGTGACTCACAATTAATTCTCCTTAGGCATCTTGTAGTAGTTGTGTTAGAGCGGGTTCGAGTGTTTCATATCGAAAATCGAATCCGTGTTGAAGCGCTTTAGTCGGAACGACCTTCGCGCCTTCTAGGACGATGACACTTTTCTCACCGAGAACGAGTTTCATCATTGATGTAGGTGCGGGAATCCAATGTGGACGATGCATCACTTTTGCGATCGTCTTCCCGAATTCATTCATCGTCACCGGTGTTGGAGCCGTTCCGTTTACGGGACCTTCGATTGCATCTGTTTCGATGATATGCACGAATAACCGTACAAGATCATCTAAATGAATCCAGGGTACCCACTGCTCTCCCGATCCAATTTTACCACCGACCCCGAACTGATAAGGAAGTTTCATTAATGGGAAAGCACCTCCGTCATTTGATAAAACGACTCCGGTGCGCATGGTAACGAGACGTATGCCAAGGTCGCGAATCGGGTCGGCTTCTTGTTCCCAAAGAATACATACATTCCCTAGGAAATTGGTCCGCGTCGGTAAGGGCGTCTCTTCCGAATAAGTGATGGAGCGGTCTTCACCATATATCCCAATCGCTGAGCCGCTTATGACGACTTGTGGCTTCTGTTTCAACTGTTTAATCAGGCGAACGACTTCTTTCGTTCCTTCGATTCGACTTTGAAGGATGGCTTGTTTTTGCTTATGTGTCCATCGTCCATCATTGATGGAGGCCCCAGCTAAATGAATGAAAGCATCCGTTCCTTCAAGTTCTTTTTCTGGTTTGCTATTTGGTGTCAACCATTCGATAAATGACACCCCGCGATGGCGAGGACGAGGATGACGAGTCAACACGACGACTTGATGACCGGCATCGGCTAGTGCGCGGACGAGCGGTTGACCGATGAGCCCGGTTCCACCGGTGATTGCGATTTTCATGAAATTCCCTCCGATATCATGTGTTGTTTCTAAAATGGGTATAAGTCAGTATATCCAGATGAATACCCTTTCTTCTAACTTATCAAAAATCCTCTACAATTCCTGAACGTGATATGTTAGAAACATGAAATGGAGGGGAATCGTTGTGAAAATTGCAAAGTTCACTACCCAACAAAAGAATAAAGACCGATTGAACGTCTTCATCGAGCGCGAAGGAAAAGAGGAGTTTGCGTTTGCTATCGATGTTGACGTGTTCATTAAGTACGGACTCGCAAAAGGAATGGAGCTTGAGGATGACTTTGTCCAAGATGTGCTTGAAGCGGAAGAGGCTCAAAAGGCGTATAAATTGGCCGTCAATTATTTATCGTATCGAATGCGTGCCATTTCAGAGGTACAGGACTACCTAGTGAAGAAGGAGTTAAGTGAAACTGCCATCAAACATGCCATCACGCGACTGAAAGAGCAACGCTACTTGAATGATGCTGAATTCGCGAAAGCTTATGTCCAGACTAAGTTCAATACGAGTCCGAGCGGGCCAATTAAAATTAAACGGGAGCTTGGACAGCTTCGTATTCCAGCAGACATCGTCGAGACGGTAGTGGCGTCAATCACTCATGAAGAGCTTGTCGAAAAGGCAGGAAAGTTCGTGAAAAGGAAACAAATGGAAACAAATCGACGTTCTGCCACAGAAGTGCAACAAAGAATTCAACAAACCCTAATGCAAAGGGGGTTTACCTTTGATATTATTTCAGAGGCGATTCAAACTTTTTGGGAGGAAGAAGACGAAGATGTCGAGATTGCGGCATGTCTGAAACAGGCTGAAAAGTTGAGTCGGAAGTTCAACGGATATGATGCGTTCGAACGCAAACAGCGTATGAAGATGCAGCTTCGGCGCAAAGGATTTCCGTATGACGTGATTGAACGTACATTAGATCGACTCGTTCAAGAAGAATCGTGATGGGACATCTGTTTACGGTAGGGGAAAATACGAAAAGGTGGGTCTACATTGACGATTTTAGAATGGATTACAGCACTGACACCGATTGTGGCCGTGCTTATCTTATTGGTAATTATGCGTTTACCTGCATCAGTAGCAATGCCTTTGTCACTTGTGACGACGGCGATTTTAGCATTCTTTGTTTGGCAATTGGATGCGACACGGATTATGTCAGCCACGCTACAAGGTCTTGTCATCGCCGTGACAACAGTATGGATTGTATACGGTGCCATCGGAATGATGAATACGATGAAAGAAGGAGGCGGAATGAATGCAATTCGCTCCGGATTCGTCAACATCACACCCGATCCGCGGATTCAAGTTTTGATTGTCGGTTGGTTATTCGTTTCATTCATTGAAGGGGCTTCAGGGTTCGGTACACCGGCTACCGTGGCGGCACCACTTTTGATTGCACTCGGCTTTCCGCCAATAGCGGCAGTCGTCATCGCACTATCAGCAGACGTTTCAGCCGTTACGTTTGGGGCGGTGGGTACACCGGCACTCATCGGGATTGGTAATGGTCTATCCCTTGATGTGAATCAGCCGGAGGCGATTGAATTTATTACAGAGGTCGTCTTACAAACAGTCTTGATTGACATGGCGGTTGGATTATTCATCCCATTTATTTTAATTTTGATGCTGACTCGTTTCTTCAGTAAAGAAAAGTCAATCAAACCTGCGCTTGAAGTGTTTCCAATCGCAATTGTCGCAGCGCTTCTATATAGTGTGCCGGCATACATTTGGACGTTGATTCTAGGGTTTGAGTTCGGTGGAATGCTTGGTGGATTGACGGGGCTAGTCATTCTCGTCACAATGGCACGAAAAGGGATTCTCATGCCAAAACGCGTATGGACGTTTGATGGATACGCGGATCAAATCGAACAACCTGTTGAAAGTAAGACCGTTAAAACTGGAAAGCGTGAGTTGCCACAATGGAAAGCGTGGGCACCTTATCTCATTTTGACGATTTTCTTGATTTTGACACGAACAGTTCCATTCTTGAACGAGTTATCTCGTAGTGTACGAATCAATCTCCCGGATATTTTAGGGGTCGAAGGGATTTCAACATCTTGGGAACCATTTTATTCACCAGGATTCATGTTTATCTTGACGATCATCGCAACATTCTTCTTGCACAATATGAGTTGGTCACAAGTCACGTCGGTCTTTAAAGCAACGACGCTTGGTGTCGTTGGAACGGCCATTACGTTAGCGGCTTCTGTTCCGATGGTTCGTATTTTCATCCACTCAGAAAGTGGTGGAGCTGGACTTGCGTCGATGCCAGTCGAACTCGCGACAGCGGCTGCTGACACGTTCGGTGGAGTATGGCCACTCGTCGCACCATGGATTGGGGCCCTCGGCGCGTTCGTTTCAGGATCGGCGACCTTCTCGAACATGATGTTCTCGAGCTTGACGACAAATGTCGCTAGTTCAGTTGGGTTGAATGAGTCACTAGCCTTGTCGATGCAGATGGCAGGGGCGAACGCCGGAAACATGATTTGTGTGTTAAACGTCGTAGCGGTGGCATCTGTTGCCGGATTGCTTGGGAAAGAAGGAACGATCATCCGTTATACGCTCATGCCGATGATTTATTATGCAACGGCTACAGGGGTCGTTGGTCTCATTTTGGGCATGTTTTTCTTAAACTAAAAACAAGTTACAATTTTTTTACAGAATAATATTGACAATTTTCAGAACAGTCTGCTAAGGTTTGAGTAGATTTTAAAACGATGAAACGAGAGGAGCCAAAATGATGAACAACATTGCACTCACAAACACACTCAAAACATCATATGGCTACTCGTATTTAACTGCGTGACTTTGGCAGCTGGATAGGGGTAGTGTCCTTTCCCTGACCATGCAAAAGACTGAAGACTTCTTCAAGCGCGCTTCATTTGATTGGTTGCACAATCAGGTGGAGTGCGCTTTTTTGTGTGCTCAGATGGATTGGGCGAAAGGGGGAAATCAGTCATGAAACTGACTAAACAATTGGATTGGTTTATTAAAAGACAGAAACGGACGTATGTGATCGCCATCATCTTACTTATCATCACGGGTGTGGTGGATATGCTACCACCATGGATTATCGGACAGGCAATCGATGCGATTCGTGAAGGTAGTTTGACGACAGAGCGGTTAATTCTGATTGTGTCGTCGCTTCTAGGCATCATGGTGCTGTCTTATGTGATGTCGTACTTGTGGATTGCCCGACTATTTGGGACAGCCTTTCTACTGGAAAAGAAATTAAGAGGTCGCTTTTTTGGTCATCTGCTCAAACAAACACCGCGTTTTTATCAACAACATCGTACAGGTGACTTGATGGCGCTTGCGACGAATGACTTGAAAGCGGTAGAGCGGACAGCAGGGTTTGGGGTCATGACATTAGTCGACTCATTCAACATGACGCTCATCGCGTTGACGATCATGGGTGTGTTTATCGATTGGAAGTTGACGCTCGCAGCACTCTTGCCGATGCCGATTCTTGCCTGGTCGATGAATAAACTCGGAAGTCAAATTCATACACGTTTCACGGCAGCTCAAGACTCGTTCGGGGTGATGAACGACCAAGTCGTGGAATCGATTTCAGGTCTTCGGGTCGTCCGTTCCTTCGTCCAAGAAGAAGCGGACACGAAAAAGTTTGATGATATCACTGATGACGTGATGGCAAAAAACCTGCATGTCGCAAAAATCGATGTGTTGTTTGAACCGGTCATCAAGTTGCTTGTCGGATTCAGTTACTTGATTGGGCTATCGTTCGGGACGTATCTCGTCTTTACGAACGACATCACGCTTGGTCAGCTCGTCTCCTTCAATATTTATTTAGGGATGCTCATTTGGCCGATGTATGCGTTCGGGGAACTCATCAACGTCGTGCAGCGAGGAACAGCGAGTCTCGAGCGAATTGAAACGACGATGAACGAAGTACCAGACGTTGCCTCGACGGGAACAGTTCACATCGATGTACCGGAGAAAATCACCTTCAAATCGCTTTCGTTCCGTTATCCAAACGCAAATCGGGAGTCGTTAGAAGACATCGTCCTGCACGTCTCACGTGGTGAGACAATTGGAATCGTCGGACCGACTGGGGCCGGGAAGACGACGTTATTGCGTCAATTGCTTCGGGAGTATCCGATTGACGATTCACTTCTCGTGAACGGTGTACCAATCTCTGACATCAAACTCGAAACCGTCCGTGGCTGGAGTGGATATGTGTCACAAGAACATCTCCTATTCTCGAAAACAGTACGTGATAACATTCGCTTCGGGGTAGATGACGTATCGGATGAAGCGCTCGAGACGGCGATTCATCTCGCCGCATTTGATACAGATATCGAACACCTTGACAATGGTCTGGATACGGTTGTCGGGGAACAGGGTGTCATGCTGTCAGGTGGACAGAAGCAACGTTTGTCGATTTCACGAGCGTTGTTGAAAAATCCAGAGATTCTACTTCTTGACGACTCGCTTTCGGCGGTCGATGCGAAAACGGAGTCACGAATCATCGATTCGGTCCGTACGAGCCGTGAGGCGAAGACGACATTCATCGTGGCTCACCGTCTTTCTGCGGTGGCGCACGCTGACCAAATTCTTGTCCTTCAAGACGGGCGTGTCACTGAGCGCGGCACACATGACCAACTGATGGAACGACACGGTTGGTACTATGAACAATTTATTCGTCAAGGAGAGTCGGAGTAATCCGGGAAAGGGGGAATCTCTCATGATCGATCAATATGAATTAGATCCGGTCCGCCGGAAGAAGACGATTCGCTCACTCGTTGGCTATGCCAAACAAGTGAAGCGCTCCATCTTCCTCGGACTGGCATTACTCTTTTTAGCGGTCGGCGCAGAACTTGCCGGGCCGTATATCGCCAAAGTCATTATCGATGAGCATATCGTCGCCATCGAGCGTGACTGGGTTCAAGTCGAATCTGGCGGTAGTGTTTCCTTTGATGGTGATTCTTATGAGAAAGAAACGAGACTAAACGGCCAAGATGTGATTCAGCCGGTCTCGATCGTACAAACGACCGAAGGATACTATCTTGTACCTGAGGCGGTTATGAGCGGAGGAGTCCGTGAAGTTGAAGGAGACGTGCTGACGATTACAAGAGGAGACGAGACGGCGACGTATGATAATATCGTCTCACTCTCGTCGACTGACGTATTTCAGTTCTATCAAACGGATTTACGAGCGGTCCTTCTCTTATCGGGACTTTATGTCGTCTTGTTATTATTTGCGGCGGGATTGAACTGGGGACAACAGATGCTCTTGCAACGGTCAGCGCATAAAATCGTAAAAACGATGCGTCTTGACGTGATGAAGCATCTCCAAACGATTCCGGTCCGTTATTTTGACCAGACACCGATTGGGAAAATTGTCAGTCGTGTCACAAATGATACGGAGACGATTCGTGACCTGTATTTAGGGGTGCTCGCTCGCGTCTTCCAAAGTGTCGTCATGATGATTGGGGTACTCATTGCGATGTTCTTCCTAGACGTACGTCTTGGACTCGTCTCACTCATTATCATCCCGGTCGTCATCGTCTGGATTAAATTGTTCCAACGTTTCTCGACGAAAAATAACTTCCGTGTCCGCGCACTCGTCGCGGATATGAACGCGCAGTTGAATGAGAGTATCCAGACGATGCCAATCATTCAATCGTACGTTCGCGAAAATCTCGTCTATGACGAATTTAACGAGAAGAACAGTGACAACTTCCAAACGAGACGGAAATTGTTGAAGCTAGATGCGTTGATGAGCCATAACCTCGTCAATTTCTTCCGAAACATGGCGCTCGCCTTGCTCATTTGGTTTGTCGGAACACAAACGCTCGGTGGGGGAAGTATCCTGACGCTCGGGATTTTGTACGCATACATCGACTACGTCTCACGGATCTTTGAGCCGGTGACACAAATCATGAACCAATTGTCACCACTTCAGCAAGCGCTCGTCTCGGCCGACCGAATGTTCCAGTTACTTGACGAAAAAGGGGAACCGGTCTCATCAGAACGCATTTCACGTTTTAAAGGGGAAGTTGTCTTTGATGATGTGACATTCAGTTATGAAGCAGGGAAGCCGGTGTTGCAACAGATTGAACTACACGCCGCACCGGGTGAGACGATCGCTCTGGTCGGACATACGGGTAGTGGGAAGAGCTCGATTATGAACTTGCTCATGCGATTTTATGACCCGTCTGTAGGCGTCCTACGAATCGATGGGATGGATGTGACGAAGCTCCCGACTCAGGCAGTACGGGACCACCTCGGGATCGTCTTACAAGACCCGTTCCTGTTCACCGGTACAATTCGGACGAACGTCACGCTAGGAGACGAGACAATCACGGATGAGCAGGTTTGGAACGCACTGACAGCCGTAGGGGCTGACCGTTTCGTGAAGCAGTTGCCACAAGGAATCGATGAACCGGTGATTGAGCGTGGGGCCTCACTCTCGAGTGGGGAACGACAGTTGATCAGCTTCGCTCGTGCCCTCGTCTTCGACCCGGCCATCCTCGTCCTCGATGAGGCGACAGCAAGTGTCGACTCGGAGACCGAGGCACTGATTCAAAAGGCACTCAAAACACTCACGTATGGTCGAACGACGTTTGTCATCGCCCACCGTCTCTCTACGATTCGGGAAGCGGACCAGATTCTCGTCCTCGACCACGGTCGAATCATCGAGCGAGGGAATCACCAGTCGCTCATCGAATTCGGTGGTGTCTATGCTCGAATGCACGAATTACAAAGTAAACAACAAGTCATCAGCTAAGGAGGTCACATGGAAATCACGGGGAAATACAACCGCGCCAAAGTATTCAATGAACGAATCGATGACATGACGCGGAGTCAGATTCAAACGCTACTTGACCAACCGTTCACACTAGGGGCATCGATTCGGATCATGCCGGATATGCACGCCGGTAAAGGGTCGGTCGTTGGGACGACGATGACGATTCAGGATAAAGTCGTGCCTAACCTGGTCGGTGTCGACTTAGGATGTGGGATGCTTTGTACGGAAATCAAAGCAAAGCGGATCGACTTTCAGCGACTCGACGATATCATTCGTGAACTGGTACCGAGCGGGATGAACATTCGTGAGAAGGTTCATCCATATGCTTCTGAACTTCCGCTAGAAGAGGTGCGGGCGCCGTATAAACTCGACCGTGCCTTGCGTTCGGTCGGATCGCTCGGCTCGGGGAATCACTTTATTGAAGTGAACCGGGATGAAGAGGGACGAACGTTTCTCGTCATTCATTCCGGTTCACGCCATCTCGGGGTGCAGATTGCCGATCACTATCAAGAGCGCGCGATTCAACATATGATGGAAACGAAAGATGTAATAGAAGCAATCGAACGATTGAAGGATACTGCACGCCATAAAGAAATCTCGACGTATCTGGAAAGAGAGCGAGCGTCACGGAAACCATTCCAAGACTTGGCTTATGTCGAAGGAGAGGACATGGACGATTATATGCATGATGTTCGCATCGCTCAACAATATGCAGCGGCGAACCGTCGAGCGATGACAGATGTGATCGTAGAAGCGATGAAGTGGAACGTCGTCGATCAATTTGACACCGTTCATAACTATATCGACCATGACGCGATGATTCTACGAAAAGGTGCCATCTCCGCGCAAGAAGGAGAGCGTGTCATCATTCCGATGAACATGCGAGACGGTTCGCTCATCTGTACCGGTAAAGGGAACCCGGACTGGAACTTCTCGGGTCCACACGGATCAGGGCGAATCATGTCTCGCTCGGCAGCACGTAAACGCGTCGACTTCAAAGAATTTAAACGTACGATGGAAGGCGTTTGGTCGACATCGGTCCGACCATCTACGGTGGATGAGTCACCATTCGTGTACAAATCGATGAAAGAAATCGTCCGTTATATCGAACCGGCCGTCAGCATCGACCAAGTCATCAAACCATTGTACAACTTCAAGGCGAATTGAGTGGGTTTTCACTCAGTCTCGCCTTTTTCTTTTTTTCGCAAAATCTGATACGCTTACATCGAGGTGAACGAAATGGAAAAGCGGTTAAGTGACTTATCGATTTATGAGTTAGAGCAGGAGATTCAAGCATTACATGAACGGAAGCGGAAGGCTGAACAAATGGGCATGGTCAGTGAAATCGAAGTTGTCCTTCGACGGATTGCGATTGCCGAAAGTTATTTGGTCGACCCATCATCGTTTCGTCCCGGTGAAACATACGTCGTCAACTATAATGACCAACCTTTCCGCTTGAAATTCGTCAACGGTGTCATGGGTTGGGGTACGTTTGAAGGGGACATGACAGAACGGGCCATCCCACTCTCTGAACTGTCGGAGGTGGAACAGTGAATCGGAACGAACAGTATGATCGGCTTGCTACAATCTTAAAAGAAAAGAATGATGTGTTAAACGACTCGGAAGCGGTAACGTGGGTCGAGGTGTTATGGGAAGACTTTGAAACAACGCTTGCCAAGGCCGGGGAGCCGTATCCGGGAGAAGCGAAGGCGTTTCAGTACGTCATTCAACAGATTGATGCGTACGGCGCACAGCTCCACTTGTTCCAAACGAAGAACGAAAAGTTTAAGCATTTGATGTCTAAACGGAATTTACATTGAATCACGTCTATCCGACGTGATTTTTTTATTGCAATTATCATTCAGTTCGTTATAATAAAGGTCGCTAATAGTTTGATTGTAAGTATAGTATAGATAAACTTTCTTTAGTTAAACTCATGTTTTACTAAACTAGAAGGAGGCGTTCAGTCGTTGGAAGTAGGTCAAAACATTAAGCGGCTCCGAATTAAAAAAGGATTGACCCAAGAAGAATTGGCGGAGCGTACGGATTTGAGTAAAGGATACATTTCTCAAATCGAACGGGATTTAAGCTCTCCCTCGTTAGAGACGTTATTTGATTTATTGAGCGTCCTCGGTAGTTCTCCAAAAGAGTTCTTCGATGAAGACTTGAATCAAAAAGTCGTCTACACCGTCGATGATCGCACTACTTATGTAGATGAGGAGCGAAAATATCGGACAGAGTGGCTCATTCCCGAATCGAATGAGAAAGAGATGGAGCCGATTCTCGTCACGTTTTGCAAAAATGGAGAATTCAAACAATATGAACCTTCACGTTCAGAGACATTGGTTTATGTCTTGTCCGGTAGAGTGGCGCTGAAGTTAGGTCATCACACTTATTTCGCTAAAGCAGGGGAAACAATGTACTATGTCGCTTCGGATTCACACCAGATCGTCAACGACCATGATGGCGAGAGTGAATGTCTCATCGTAGCGACCCATTCTTATTTATAAGGCAATAGAGGAGGAAACAGCATGAATGCAGAGACAATTATTCGTTTTGACCATGTGTCAAAGCGTTACGACGACACAGTCGTCTTAGAAGATATCAGTTTTGAAATTGAGCGTGGAAGGTTTTATACGCTTCTCGGTCCATCGGGATGTGGGAAGACGACAATCTTACGTCTCATCGCAGGATTTACGGATGCAACCGAAGGAGATATTCACTTCAGTGGGAAGCGAATCAACGATGTTCCGGCCAACAAACGACAAGTAAATACCGTTTTTCAAGATTATGCGCTGTTTCCTCATTTGAACGTATTTGAAAATGTTGCGTTTGGTCTCCGCATTAAAAAGTTGAAAGAAGCAGACATTAAAGCGAAAGTGGAGCAGGCTCTCAAGTTTGTTAACTTAGAAGGATACGGCTCGCGCGAAATCGATGAGATGTCAGGGGGACAACGTCAACGTGTCGCTATCGCCCGCGCGATCGTGAACGAGCCAGAAGTCATCCTCCTCGATGAACCGTTGTCTGCCTTAGATTTGAAACTTCGGACGGAAATGCAATACGAATTGCGTGAATTGCAACAACGTCTTGGCATCACTTTCATCTTCGTCACACACGACCAAGAAGAGGCGCTCGCGATGTCCGATGAGATTTTCGTCATGAATAACGGTAAAATTGTTCAGAGCGGGACGCCGACTGATATTTATGACGAACCGATTAACCGTTTCGTCGCAGACTTTATCGGAGAATCCAATATCGTACCTGGTGTCATGCCGGAAGACAACGTCGTCACGTTCGCTGGTAAAACATTTGACTGTGTCGACCAAGGATTTGACCGCAATGAAAAAGTCGAGGTCATCATTCGTCCTGAAGACTTGGAGATGACATCGGTCGAAGCGGCAAACCTTGTCGTCGACGTCGATTCACAATTGTTCCGAGGCGTCCACTATGAGATTTGCTGTTATGACGAAGAAGGGAATGAATGGCTCGTTCACTCGACGAAGAAGTCGACAGTCGGATCAAAAATCGGGTTGACGTTTGACGAAGAAGCGATTCATGTTATGCGATTAGGGGAGACGGAAGAAGAGTTTGACCGTCGTCTCGAATCCTATGAGGAGGTTCCTCATGAATCAAACTAATCAGACCGCAAAGACGGTATATTTGACGACGTATTGGATTTGGATTGCCTTATTCGTCATCGCACCACTCGTCCTCGTCGTCTATTATTCCTTTTTTGATATCGATGGGAACTTGAGTTTAGAGAACTATCAGACGTTCTTCACCTCAACGTATTTGACGATGACGTTGTCGTCGTTTTGGTATGCGTTCCTCATTACGTTCTTCTCGCTACTCGTTGGATATCCGACGGCATACTTGTTGACGAAGACAAAGCACAAACAGCTTTGGCTCTTGCTCATCTTGCTTCCTTCATGGATTAATCTTTTATTAAAAGCGTACGCATTCCTCGGTATTTTTGGAACGTACGGCATCACGAATCAGTTTTTAGAGGCGATCGGGATTGGAACGAAACAGATTCTCTTTACAGACTTCAGTTTCGTCTTCGTCTCCGTATACATTTTCATACCGTTCATGATTTTGCCGATCTACAACGCGATTGAAAAATTACCAGCCTCTCTCGTCTATGCATCACGAGACTTAGGTGCATCGAACTGGACGACGTTCCGACGTGTCATCTTCCCGCTGACGCTTGACGGCGTCAAGTCAGGGATTCAAATTGTCTTTATTCCGGCGTTGTCACTCTTCATGATCACACGCCTCATCGCAGGGAACCGTGTCATCACGCTCGGTACAGCGATTGAACAACAATTCCTTGTTACGCAAAACTGGGGGATGGGATCAACGATTGCCGTCTTCTTGATCTTGGCGATGGTTCTCGTCATGGTCATCACGCGTGACTGGGGTGCGAAAGGAGCGGTCCGTCGATGAAGCGTAAACGATTCAAATTATCAAACCTGTACTTGGCGGCCGTATTCTTTATTCTATACGCGCCAATCTTATATCTCGTCTTCTATTCGTTCAATAGCGGCGGGACGATGAGTAACTTCGAAGGCTTTACACTTGAATGGTACAAATCCCTCTTCACCGATACGAGACTTCTCGTCATCGTCTTGAACACGATTGTCATCGCGCTGTTATCGGCGACAATTTCAACTGTGCTCGGTGTGATAGGAGCCCTCGCCATTTATACGGCGAAACAAAAGTATACGAAGACGTCGCTCTTGTCTTTGAACAATGTCTTGATTGTCAGCCCGGACGTCATCATTGGAGCATCATTCTTAATTCTCTTCACGATGCTTGGGATTCAATTAGGCTTCTATTCCGTCCTCTTGTCGCACATCGCCTTCTCAGTTCCGATTGTCGTCATCTTAGTGTTACCAAAACTCCAAGAGATGAGTCCGACGTTGATTGATGCGTCACGTGACCTAGGAGCCAGTACGTGGGACGTGTTGACGAAAGTCATTCTACCGTATATCACGCCGGGGGTATTTGCCGGATTCTTCACGGCACTCACATATTCGTTAGATGACTTCGCGGTCACGTTCTTCGTAACAGGGAACGGATTTACAACACTTGCGGTAGAAGTTTACTCACGGGCACGTCAAGGGATCTCGCTTGAAATCAATGCGCTGTCTGCGATTTTGTTCGTCTTCACCCTTATTCTTGTCATTGGATATTATGTGTTGTCGCAACGAGGATCAAAGGAGGTTAGACGATGAAAAAAATAGTCATCATGCTGACTGTGCCATTGGTTGTCAGCTTTGGTCTCCTTCTTTGGATTCAGCAACTGAACGCTGCGCAAGGGTTTGGTGGCGACAATACGCTTGTCGTCTATAACTGGGGAGACTATATCGATGAGGATTTGATTGGGGAGTTCGAAGAGCAGAGCGGGTTGAAGGTCGTCTATCAAACATTCGACTCGAACGAAGCGATGCTTACGAAAATTGAGCAAGGTGGTACGGCGTTCGATGTAGCCGTACCGTCAGACTATGCGATTAGTAAGATGATTGAAGAGGATTTGCTCCTTCCAATCGACTACGACAAGCTTGAGAATTTCGATAACATCGACCCACGCTTCCTCGATAAATCGTTCGACCCGGATAACAAGTACTCGGTCCCTTACTTCTGGGGCACGGTCGGGATTGTCTATAATCCTGAATTAGTTGATGGTGAAATCACATCGTGGAACGACTTGTGGGAGATGCCGCTTGAAAATGACATCCTTCTTGCGGACGGAACACGAGAAGTGATGGGCTTCGGCTTGAACTCGCTCGGCTATTCGCTCAATACGACGAACAAAGATGAGTTAATTGAAGCGGAACAAAAGCTAGAGACGCTTTGGCCAAACATCAAAGCAATCGTCGGGGATGAAATTAAAATGTTGATGGCAAACCGTGAAGCGGCAGCTGCTGTCGTTTGGTCTGGAGATGCGTCGGAAATCATGTACGAAAATGAAGAACTAACGTATGTCATTCCAGAAGAGGGGACGAATCTCTGGTTCGATAACCTCGTCATTCCAAGTACAGCACAAAATGTGGACGGTGCGCATCAATTCATCGATTTCATGCTAGATGCCGAGATTGCAGCACGAAATACGGACTATGTCGGCTATTCGACTCCGAACGATGCCGCTCTCGACTTTTTGGATGAGGAAGTGACATCAGATGAACGATTCTATCCGTCTCGCGACGTGACGCAAGAACTCGAAGTATATGAAAATCTAGGGAAGCGGATGAACGCTTACTATAACGAATTGTATTTACGCTTTAAAATGCAGAGTAAATGACAACACATCCCCGCACTCATCGTGAGCGCGGGGTGTTTTGTTTTAGCGCTTTACGCTCTTCTTCTGTAAAGACTCGAGAACGTCCTAAAAATCGTTTCCCTTCGACACCTTCGAGTGAGAACATACCGCCTCGACCATCGACCACATCGATGATTAGTTGTGTATGTTTCCAATAATCATATTGTTTCTCGTGGATATAGAATGGGGTATCTCCGATTTCACCAAGGAGCACATCATGATCGCCCACCATGAACTCGTCGTGTGGAAAGCACATGGGTGAACTTCCATCACAGCATCCCCCCGATTGATGAAACAGAAGTGGACCGTGTTTCGATTTTAGACGTTCGATCAGTTCGAGCGCGGCGGGGGTGGCCTCGACTCGTTTCATCATCTTAGAAGAACCCGAGCTTCTGTTCGCTATAGCTGACGAGCATGTTTTTCGTCCGTTGATAATGACCGAGCATCATCTTATGGTTCTCGCGTCCAATCCCAGACATTTTATAGCCGCCGAACGCAGCGTGTGCCGGATATGAATGGTAGCAGTTGATCCAGACGCGGCCTGCTTGGATTTCGCGGCCGAAGCGGTACGCGCGATTCATGTCACGGGTCCATACGCCTGCCCCGAGTCCGTAAAGCGTATCGTTCGCGATGGCGAGTGCTTCCGCATCATCTTTGAACGTCGTCACCGATAAGACTGGTCCAAAAATTTCTTCTTGGAAGATTCGCATCTTGTTATGACCTTTGAAGATGGTCGGTTGAATGTAATATCCATCCGCGAGGTCTCCATCCATCATGTTGCGCTCACCACCGATTAGACATTCTGCGCCTTCCTCTTTCCCGATTTCAAGATAAGAAAGGATTTTCTCCATCTGTTCGTTCGAAGCTTGTGCACCCATCATGACGTCAGAATCGAGCGGGTTCCCGAGTTTGATCGCTTTGACGCGTTCGAGCACACGCTCCATAAATTTGTCATAGATGGATTCTTGAATCAACGCGCGGGATGGGCACGTACATACTTCCCCTTGGTTCAAGGCGAACATGACGAGACCTTCGATCGCTTTATCAAAGAAATCATCATCCGCTTCCATGATGTCCGCGAAGAAGATGTTCGGAGACTTCCCACCGAGCTCGAGTGTGACGGGGATGATGTTTTGAGAAGCGTATTGCATGATGAGGCGACCCGTCGTCGTTTCTCCCGTGAAGGCGACTTTATCGATACGATTGCTCGATGCGAGTGGTTTCCCTGCTTCGAGCCCGAAACCGTTGATGATGTTGAGGACGCCTGGTGGTAATAAGTCTTCAATGAGTTCCATGAGGACCATGATGGAAGAAGGTGTTTGTTCGGCTGGTTTTAACACGACACAGTTTCCGGCTGCGAGCGCCGGAGCGAGTTTCCAGACAGCCATTAAAATCGGGAAGTTCCACGGAATGATTTGAGCGACAACGCCGAGTGGCTCATGGAAGTGATAAGCGACTGTATCGTTGTCGAGTTCACTGATTCCGCCTTCTTGTGAACGAATCACACCGGCGAAGTAACGGAAGTGGTCGATCGCGAGCGGAAGGTCGGCATTAAGTGTTTCTCGTACTGCTTTACCGTTCTCCCACGTTTCTGCATACGCGAGCATTTCGAGATTCTCTTCCATGCGATTGGCGATTTTATTTAAGATGACAGAACGTTCCGCGACGGACGTTTTGCTCCAAGCGTCTTTGGCTGCATGAGCGGCATCCAAAGCGAGTTCAACATCCTCTTTCGTTGAGCGGGCGACTTCACATAGTACTTTCCCATTTACAGGAGATGTGTTTTCAAAGTATTCCCCACCAGCAGGTGCGGTCCACTTTCCGTTAATAAAGTTGTCGTAACGGTCCTTAAACTGTACTTTTGTTCCTGCTGAGTTCGGTACTTCATAAATCATGTTCGTTCCTCCCTTTTCATACGAGATAGAGGAGTTATGTATACGCTTACATTTTTAAGTAAGCGAACGACTCCCTTTTTTCATCGTAACGGTCCGGTGTGATAAAAGTCAAAATTTTTCGACAATAATTTGTCAATATTTTGTAAAAATGTTTTGAAGTCAAGGTTTTTGGTAATCAGTACATTGTGTACATCATTCAATTACCTATAAGGAGTGAACTAACATGGCGAAGACATATCAAGTTGACCCGGCGCACAGTTCCATCACCTTTACCGTTAAACATATGATGATTTCAAAGGTAAAAGGCGAATTTAAAGAGTTTGATATAGAAGCGAACGGAGACCCAAACGACTTGGCAAATGCGAGCGTAAAAGTGACGATTCAGGCAGCATCAATCGACACCAACAACACGGATCGGGACAACCACCTCCGTTCAGGCGATTTTTTCAACGCCGAGGAGTATCCGCATCTCGTCTTTCATTCGACTTCTTTCCGTTCAAAAGGGGGCGGAGAATTCGAATTGACAGGGGATTTGACGATTCGAGGAACGACGCGGGAAGAAACGTTTGAAGTGGAGTATGAAGGAAGCGCAAAAGATCCGTGGGGCAACATGAAGCACGCTTTCTCCGGTGAAGGTTCGCTCAACCGTGAGGACTATGGATTGACGTGGAACCAAGCGCTCGAGGCGGGCGGCGTCCTCGTCGACAAGAAAGTCAAATTTGAGTTCGAGCTTCAGTTCACTGAAGTTGAGGCATAAGAAAAGTCGCTCACCTGAGCGACTTTTTATTGTTCATATACTAATTTTTTCTGGAGACTGTCTTCGCTGAATACCCATCCAGTGAATGAAGACAAGACCTCATTCGACTGTTCATCGACAATGACGACGGCGACGAACGGATACATATTTTTAGAGAAGTAGCGCAAATTTGTGAAACGGTATTCAATCATCCCGTTATGGCGTGTCACAGTGTACGTATGAATTTTAGAAAACTCGAGGAACGCCTGCAAATCTGCATTTTTTCGAGCCTCTACGAAATGAAGATCTTCTTCTCCCGGCATCGGTTTATCGCGGAAGCGACCACACTCGATGACTTTCCCTTTCTTTACTTTCACAGCTCCGAGACCGTTACGGAAACGCACGGCGACATGCCAGTCATCCCAACCGATTCCTGGCGAGATGAATAACTCGTGTGCACCAGCAAAGTGTCTTGCTACTGTAGCGAGCGCACGGTTACGCAATTTAAACTGAATTGCATAGTAACTGATGACAAGCGCAATGAGCAATGCAAAAATAGGGACAGTCGCACCGGTTATCATCCATAATGCATATGCACCATAATAAGCAGAGAACAAGTACGGATCGAACGTTCCGATGACGCCCCAACCAATCCATTTTTTCGAAAATGGCTGCAGCGCTTGCGTTCCGTAAGCGTTGAACAAGTCGACCGTGACATGTAGTAACACGGCAATTTGTGCCATTACCCATAAGGAAGCGGGATTGACGCCAAGGACCGTCCCGATGACGGCACTGACAATGATTGGCCAAGCAAGAAGTGCGGTTATTCCGTGTGAACGACCACGATGCTGGCGTAAATACGTACTATTTCCTTTTAACTTAAAGACGGTGTCGAAGTCTGGTGCATGCGAGCCGACGAGAGCCGTCGCTGTCATGGCCAGAAACATTTGTGCATCACCTGACACTTCCGGGCTGAGTGTCGCGATGGCACTTAAACCAAGTCCCATACCAATGTGTGTCGCAGTATCCAATGTGCTTCAGCACCTCCATCAATAAATACAATAATAACGTCATCTATTCTTATTTATCATACAATATTTTTAAAACGAGGGGAAACACAATGCTTAATCTTGATAAATTGTTCACAAATTATAATATTCATCAATTCAATGAGGAATTGGTCACCTGGTTCAATCGTGAAAAGCGTGATTTACCTTGGCGATATGCGAAAAATCCCTATCGTGTGTGGGTGAGTGAAGTCATGTTGCAACAGACACGGGTTGATACGGTCATTCCGTACTACAATCGCTTTATGGAACGCTTCCCGACACTCGAAGCGCTCGCTTCCGCTGAAACAGACGAAGTCGTGAAGTACTGGGAAGGGCTCGGTTATTACTCACGCATCCGAAACTTACACGAGGCGGTCAAAGAAGTCGCTTCCGTTTACGATGGAATTGTCCCAGAAGAGAAAGAGCGATTTGAAAAATTAAAAGGAGTCGGTCCGTACACGACGGGAGCCGTGCTGTCGATTGCGTATAATCAACCGGAACCGGCTGTCGACGGGAACGTCATGCGTGTCATGTCCCGTCAATTCGGGATCTATGACGATATCGCATTGCCGAAGACACGAAAAATCTTTGAACAAGTCATTCGTCGATTGATGGATCCGGCTCACGCATCCGATTTTAATGAAGGCGTGATGGAGCTAGGTGCTACGGTATGTACCCCGAAGAATCCAATGTGTTCGCTCTGTCCGGTCCAGGAAATATGTTATGCTTTCGCTCATAACGTCCAAGATGAGTTACCGGTCAAAACAAAAAAAGGGGCGGCACGTGTCGAAATGTATGATGCGCTTTGGATTGAGAAAAAAGGGAAAGTCGCCTATGTACAGCGACCGGAAAAAGGACTTCTCGCTGGGATGTGGCAATACCCGCTTACAGAACGGGGAACGGGGGAACAGGTTAACGGAACGTATCTCGGGCAAGTGAAACATGTCTTCTCCCATATCGTCTGGTATATCGATTTATATCGAGTCAATACGCTTCCGACCGATAATGTCGTCTGGTTAGACGCTTCGGAGCGTGAGACGAAGACGGTTTCTGTGGCCCAACAAAAATTAGAGCGATTGGCAGGTGGTGAACGTGAGACGATTTGATGTAGCGTCGACATACGATACAACGGTCGATACTTTATGGGAATTGTTGCAGGATGCTTCGCTTTTGACGAAATTGACGCGGTTTCCTAAAGTACGTTTGGTTGGAGATGGCGCCTCGGTCGAGAGGAATGAGATAAAATTATTGATTGGAGTTGGACCGGTAGAATTGCCGTGGAACAGTACCATTACCATTGCAGGAAAACAGGCATTCTGCGATCAAGGGAAGACGTTACCGTTTCCGTTCAAACGATTCACACACGTGCATCGGGTTGAAGAACGACAAGGAAAGGCGGTAATGGTAGACGAAGTGACATTTGATAGCTATGTTCCGAACCTACTCGTTGAATATTTTGTGCTTCGTCCAATGTTTCAAGAACGGGCACGGGCCTTCCGAAAAACACTAAATTCATGAAAATAAGAGATTTTCTTTTTCATTGGTTCTGAAAGTCGCTATAATTAAATATGAGAATTGTATAGCATCACAGCGGAAAGGAGGAGCTTATGAGCTTATTTCCCAAAGCAGGTAGCAAAATCGAGATACAGAGCTACAAGCACAACGGAACTTTGCATCGCGTTTGGGAAGAAACGCTCGTCCTTCAGTCGTCAAAAACGGATATGATCGGATTCAATGACCGCATCATGGTCAGTGAGTCAGACGGTCGGCAATGGAGAACGCGAGAGCCGGCAATTTGCTACTTTTCATCTGAGTATTGGTTCAATGTCATCTGTATGATTCGCGAAGACGGGATTTACTACTATTGTAATCTAGGTTCGCCGACTACATTTGATGGGGATGAACGTGCCATCAAATACATCGATTACGATTTGGACATCAAGGTGTTCCCAGATATGTCGTATACGATTTTAGATGAAGATGAATATGAGCGGCATCGTCGTGAGATGAATTATCCGAAAGCGATTGATCGAATCTTGAAGCAGAACGTGCAAGAACTGATCAACTGGATTCGAGGACGGAAAGGGCCGTTCAACCCAACATTTGTCGATGAATGGTATCGCGAATACGAAGCACGTTACCGGAGATGATTCCTCATCTCCGCTTTTTTTCTTAAGTCAGGAGGCATTATGGGTAGTATTAAACGTTATATGCAATTTGTTAAGCCTTATAAAAAACAAATTGCCCTTACCATTTTCGTCGGGATTTTGAAGTTTTCTATCCCGCTCGGATTACCGTTACTTTATAAATATGTCATCGATAACTATTTGGTGGACGACGCACCGAAACAGGATTATACGACGCTCGTCTGGTTGTTCAGCATCGTTTTCTTCGTCTTCCTCGTCGTCAAGCCGCCAATTGAATATTTGCGTCAATATTTGGCGCAGTGGGCCGCGACGCGTGTCTTGTTCGATGTCCGGAACCGGTTATTTGACCACGTCCAAAAGTTGTCGCTCCGCTTTTATTCAAACAATAAGACCGGTCAAATCATTTCACGGATCATCAACGACGTTGAACAGACAAAGGACTTCGTCATCACCGGCCTGATGAATATTTGGCTCGACATGGTCACCATCCTCATTGCCATTGGGATCATGTATACGATTGACCCACAACTCACACTGATTGCGATTTTACCACTTCCGTTTTATGCGATCGCAGTCCGCTATTTCTATGGACGGTTGCGTCGTTTGACGCGTGAACGGTCGGCGGCACTCGCTGATCTTCAAGGTCATTTGACAGAGCGCGTGAACGGAATGGCCGTTATCCGGAGTTTTGCGTTAGAGCCATATGAGAACAAGGCGTTCGAACAACAGAACGGCGGCTTCTTGAATGCGGCGCTTAAACATACGAGTTGGAACGCCAAGACGTATGTCGTCGTGTCGACCATCACCGATATCGCGCCGATTCTCATCTTTACGACGGCATCATGGCTTGTCCTTCAAGGGCCGGTAACGCTTGGAACGCTTGTGGCGTTCATCGCTTATATTGATCGTCTGTATGCGCCGCTCGGTCGTCTCGTCAATTCGGCGACGACACTCACGCAATCGGTCGCGTCGATGGACAGGGTTTTTGAATTTTTAGATGAAACGTATGATATCGAAGAGAAACCGAACGGGTTCGTCCCGTTGTCGACAGCAGGTAAAATCGACCTTGACCACGTCAGTTTTTCGTATGAGCAGGACGGGACACGGGCGTTGAATGATGTGAACCTCCAGATTCGTTCCGGGGAACGCGTGGCATTTGTCGGGATGTCCGGTGGAGGGAAGTCGACACTCGTCAGCTTGATTCCACGTTTTTATGACGTGACGGATGGAAGCATTAAAATCGACGGGGTCGATGTACGTGATTTCAAATTGCGTGCGCTCCGTGATCAAATCGGAATGGTCATGCAAGACTCCGTCCTCTTCAGTGAATCGGTCGCGATGAATATTCGGATGGGGAATCCGAATGCGACGGACGAAGAAGTCATCGCAGCGGCGAAGGCAGCTAACGCCCATGAATTCATCTCGAAACTCGAGGGGGGATATGCGACACCGGTCGGGGAGAAAGGTGTCAAACTCTCCGGGGGACAAAAACAGCGGCTTGCGATTGCCCGTGTGTTTTTAAAGAACCCTCCTATTTTGATTCTAGATGAGGCGACAAGTGCACTCGACCTAGAAAGTGAAGCGATGATTCAAGATTCGCTTGCCCGTCTGACGAAGGGGCGGACGACGTTAATCGTTGCCCATCGTTTGTCAACGATTACGGACGCGGATCAAATCGTCGTCGTCGATAACGGTCAAATCATGGAGACGGGAACGCATGAAGAACTGATGCGTCGTCGAGGGGCGTATTACGACCTGTATATGATTCAAGATTTAGCAGTAGTTGAATAATAAAAAGTCGAGTCCTTATGGGCTCGACTTTTTTAGCGGTCTAAAAATCGTTTACGAATCTCTGATGAAGGGAGTGTGCACACTTCCTTTTTCCCGAATAGACGTGTCCGATATTTGGCGAAGAATGTATATCCATGATCACGAATCGGTCTAGGTATGAAACGAATAAGTCGAAGCAGGCGCCAACGGCCATCAAGGTGTTCGGCAATTCGAATCGCAGCGTTTGATTTTAAATAGGGAACTCCCTCTTCAACATAGACGATACTGTCGACTGATTCCGGAATCCGGTGTCGTGTTCGAAACGACTGACCGACCTCGCTTTGAAGCGATGCAAAGTGAATCGAGGCGTGTCGGTCGTGACGAATGATGAACTGGACACTGGCATCACAGAAGTTACAATCGCCATCAAATAAAACAATCGCAGGCAAGTACTTCGCCTCCTTCATCGTACTGTTTTACCGTTTTGTCGTCCTGTTAAACGTCAAGCAGCAAGTTGAGGAGCAGGTTGCATCTTATAGAGCGAGACATAATACAAGTATGCACCGAGTGCACCGAAGATCAAGATATACCCACTCATAAAGACAGGGCCGATGAACGCACCGACGACAATGCCGGTTGCCGCGACGAGTTTAGCTCCGTGGAACGTGAGGCCACCGAAGGCGAGATAAGAAGCACGTCGTTCAGGGACGAGAAAATCAATTTGTTTCACCTGGCGTATCGAAGAATACAGGAGTTCACCAATGGAAAATCCTTAAATTTCATATGGTGAGCACCTCCTTGGTTCTACTGTAATGGGGGGACGGTGCAAGACAAAAAAAAGACACTTTTGATGAAGATGTCCCCTTTTAGCTAATAAAAAAGAGATGCTCGCGCATCTCCCAGGCTGTTGACTAACATGAATCATATCGCTCGCCTTTCCGGCGCCCACGCTTTCCGCAGGCAATCCCGGAGCCGCATCGCGACTTGGG